>DATHZW010000393.1:0-2602 GCA_035458405.1 Steroidobacteraceae bacterium
GCCCGAACAGGCCGCCGACGCGGCCCGCCTGGCGAGCCTCAATATCCGCTCGCTGCTGCTGATCGCCTTCGGCGTCCAGGGCGTGGTCCGCGGATTCCTGGCTTTCGCGGCGGTCGAACCGCGCGATGGCTGGGACGTCAACCTGCACCTGCTGCTGAAGCTGGTCGGCACCAGCCTGGCAAGCGGCCTGGAGCGCATCGCGCTGGCCGAAAGGCTCGCGGGCGTGCAGGAGCGCCAGGAACTGTCGCTGCCCTGCGCCAACGACGGCCTGTGGGACTACGACGCCATCAACAACCGCACGTGGTTCTCGCCAAGGTGGAAGGCGATGCTCGGCTACGCCGAGGACGACGCCGTCGTGTCGCCCGACTGGACGCGCCTGGTCCATCCCGAGGACCTGCCGCGCGTTTCCGCCCTGATGCGCGACCACCTCGCCGGCAAGAGCGAGATGTTCGAGAGCACCCACCGCATGAAGCATTGCGACGGCGAGTGGCGCTGGGTAATCGGGCGTGCGCGGGCCCGGCTCGACGACCAGGGTCGCCTGCGCCGGCTGATCGGCGTCGAACTCGACATCACGGAGCGGCGCCTCTATGAGGAGGCCCTGTTCCGCGAGAAGGAGCGTGCCCAGATCACGCTGCAGTCGATCGGTGACGGCGTCGTCACGACCGACGCGCACGGCCGGGTCGAGTACCTGAACCCGGTCGCGGAGGAACTCACCGGCTGGCGGCTGGAGGACGGGCTTGGTCGCAGCATCGACGAGATCTTCAAGTCCTTCCACGAGGAAACCTGCGAGCCGCTGGAGAACCCGATGACGGTTGCGGTCCGCCGCGGCCGCTCGGTGAAGTCGGTGCGGCCGATGCTGCTGATTCGCCGCGACGGCAACGAGCTCTACGTGGAAAGCACGGCCTCGCCGATCCGCGACGGCACCGGCGCCGTCACCGGCGGCGTGCTGGTGTTCCACGACGTTTCCGAGGCACGGGAACTCAACCGCAGGCTCAGCTATCACGCCAGTCACGACGTCCTGACCGGGCTGGTCAACCGGCGCGAGTTCGAGATCCGCCTGGAGAGGGCGCTGAAGAGCGCCCGCGCGAGGGAGACCTCCTACGCCCTGTGTTACATCGATCTCGACCAGTTCAAGATCGTCAACGATACCTGTGGTCACAGCGCCGGCGACGCGCTGCTGGGGCAGGTGGGCGCCCTGCTGAAGTCCAAGGTCCGCTGGCGCGACACCCTGGCGCGGCTCGGCGGCGACGAGTTCGGCGTCCTGCTCGAGAGCTGTTCGCTGGAGGAGGCGCTGCGCACGGCCGAGAGCCTGCGCGAGGCGATCCGCAACTTCCGCTACACCTACGAGGACCGCAACTTCCGGCTCGGCGCATCGGTCGGCGTGGTGCCGATCACCGCCGACAACGAGGACGTGGCTGCGGTCCTGTCCGCCGCCGACAGCGCCTGCGGCGCAGCCAAGGAGTCGGGCCGCAACCGCGTGCACTGCTTCGAGGAGAACGACCTCGACCTGATGCGTCGGCGCCGTGAAATGCAGTGGGCGGCGCGCATCAACAACGCGCTGGAGGAATCCCGCTTCGAGCTGTTCCGCATGGCGATCATGCCGCTGCAGAAGGCGGAGTCCGGGGAACACTACGAACTGCTGCTGCGGATGCGGGACGAGAACGGCAAGATCATTTCGCCGGACCAGTTCATCGCCGCTGCGGAACGCTACGGCATCACGCCTTCGATCGACCGCTGGGTGATCGACAGCGCGTTCCGCTGGCTGGTTTCCGAGGCCGACGAGCGCAGTCGCCTGGCGATGTGCTCGATCAACCTCTCCGGACAGAGTCTCGGCGACGACAAGTTCCTGCCGTTCGTGATCGAGCAGTTCCACCGCAGCGGGCTGGACGCGAGCAAGATCTGCTTCGAGATCACGGAGACCGCGGCCATCGCCAACTTCTCCCAGGCCAACCGCTTCATCCAGGCGCTCAAGGAGCTTGGCTGCAAGTTCGCGCTGGACGACTTCGGCACGGGTCTGTCGTCCTTCGGCTACCTCAAGCACTTCCCGGTCGACTACCTGAAGATCGACGGCAGCTTCGTCAAGGGCCTGCTGAACGACCCGATCGACCGCGAGATGGTGCGCTCGATCAACGAGATCGGGCACCTGACCGGCAAGCAGACCATCGCCGAGTGGGCCGAGAACGAGGAGATCATCACCATCCTGCGCGGCATCGGCGTCGATTTCGCGCAGGGCTACGGCGTGTCCCAGCCGCAGCGCGTCGCCCGCACCGCCATCGCCTGAGCCCCCGACCGCCGTTGTCTGGCAGCAGTGGTGTCTGGCACCGCCAGCACGGTGCTTGCCTTACTCATGGCTCGGCGCCACGAGCGGCGCCTGGCCGCGTCAGGCTGCGCGAACGTCACGGCGCGGCCGCCTGTCGGGGCGGTTCGCCCTCGTTCGCTCGGAAAGCCGCCACTCGCTCACTCGGGGACCGCCCCTCCCTCGCCCGCGCCGTGGCAGCAAGAGTTGCCAGGCGCCGCTGTCGCGGAGCCAGGTACCGAGCCAGCCCGCGGCCGAGGGGGCGGGGTTCCCCCGGCGAGCGACTGGCGGCTTTCGGAGCGAGCG
>DATHZW010000394.1:0-10717 GCA_035458405.1 Steroidobacteraceae bacterium
TCGGCGGCGGCCGACAGGCCGCCGCCGCCTCTGGATAGGACTCCTCCTGGTCGTGGCCGCCACGGCAACGGCGCTCGCCCTCTACCCCTATCCGCCCCTGCCGACCGCCGAAGTCGAGGCGGCGCGCGCGGCATTCCAGGAAGCCCGACGGGACGCCAGGAGCCTGGCGCCGGAGCCCGTGAACGAGGCAGCGGCGTCCGCGATCCTGATGGAGCGCCTGTACGCCTATGATCGCGCGCGGTGGTTCCGCTTCACCCGAGTCGAGGCGCTCGACCAGGCGATTGCGCAGACCCGGGCTCTTTCCGCCCAGGCGCTGGACGAAGCCAGCCAGCTTCGCGCGGACCGGTTGAAGGACGGCGACAGGCAGCGCAGGCAGCTCGAAACCGAGCTGGCCTCCCTCGAGCCCGACGTGAAATTCCTGCCGCCTCGGGAGCGCGGCGCGCGCAGCGCCTATGCCCGGGCCGAACTGGCGCTGGCCCAGGCCGCCGATGCGCAGCGCGACGGCGACCTGTCGCGCCTGGACGCGAACCTCAGGACCGCCCAATCGGAAGTCGAACTCGTGCGCAAGACGCTCGGCACGCGTTACGAGCGGTTCAGGAGTCCCGAATGGCGCCGGCGCTGGCAGGCCTGGGCGGACGCAACCGTGGCGGCCAGTCGCGGCGGCAAGGTCGCCATCGTCGTCGACAAGCTCGATCGGCGCCTCTACCTGCTGCGCGACGGCCGCGTTGCCGCGGCGTTCGACGCCGACCTCGGCCGCAACGCGCTTGCCGGCAAGGCCACCGCGGGCGATGGCGCGACACCCGAGGGCCGCTATCACGTCACGGAGAAGCGCTCCGACGGGTCCACCCGCTGGTACAAGGCGCTCGTGCTGAATTACCCGAACGCCGAGGACCAGAAGGCCTTCCAGGCGATGCGCCGGCGCGGCGAGATACCCAAAGGCCGGGGCCCCGGCAGCCTGATCGAGATCCACGGGCACGGCGGCAAGCAATCGAATTGGACCGATGGCTGTGTCGCGCTTCAGAATGGCTCCATGGACAAGTTGTTCTCCCAGGTCCCGGCCGGCACGCCCGTAACGATAGTCGGGGTGGCGCAGCTACCCGGCAAGGACGCAGCAGAGTCGAGCCCGCGATGACCGACACCATCCAGCAAACCGAACCGCTACCGCCAGCAGCCGAACCGGCACCGGGTCCGGTAATGCGCGCCTGGCGCTCTGCCAGCGTGCGCTACGCCCTGCTCGGCGTTGCCGGCGCGGTCCTGATCGCGCTGTCGCTGGCCTGGCTCGGCGGATACAGCTATGTCGCGGCTGCCGACGTGGCCTCGGCAGTCACCAGCGACCTGCCACCGAAGAACGACCTGAAGCAGCTCGAAAAGAAGATGGCCGCGCTGCAGCCCAGGGGCGTCTACATCGTGGTGGACGCCTCGCAGAACCGGTTGCGGCTCATGAAGAACGACACGGTGCTTCGCGAAGCGGTGGTCTCGGCCGGCACGGGCGCTGTGCTCAAGGATGAAAAGAGCGGCAGGACCTGGGTGTTCGAGACGCCGCGCGGCGTGCGTGTCGTGCGCACCAAGAAGACGAATCCCTGCTGGACTCGCCCGGACTGGGACTACGTGGAAAACGGCGAGCCCCTGCCCAGGAACTGGCGCGACCGGATCGACTGCGCGGCACTGGGCGACTACGCGCTGTACCTCGGTGACGGGTACATGATCCACGGCACGCTCTACGAGCGATCGCTCGGCCTCAGCGTAACGCACGGCTGCGTGCGCGTCGGCGCCGAGGACCTCGAGGCGGTCTACAAGGCCGCGCCGGTCGGCACCAAGGTCTACCTGTACTGATGAAGCACTCGATTCCCCTGCTGGCGATCCTCGGCCTGTTTGCCGCGACCGCGACCGGCGACGACGCGGCGGATGCCGTCCTCGAGCGGCGGTCGTTCGTGACCGAGGAACTGACGGCCGCCAAGTCACAGGATTTCTACCTCGTGTTCGACGGCAGCGCGCCGGCGCTGGACCTGAAGATCGAAGGGGTGCGCGTGCACCGCTTTGCGCTCGACAAGGCCGAATTCGGCCAGTCGCGGCTCGCCGGCGCCGGCCAGCGGCAGTGGCCCGGGGTGTCGTTCAGCCTGGTGTCGGAGATTCCGGAGCCGGACCGGCCCCAGGTCGAGATCCAGCAGGCCGACGAAACCGACAAGAAGCAGGACGAGTCGATCCGGCAGGCCATGGCCAAGGGCCAGAAGCCCGCCGGCGAACTGTCGCAGACCGCGGGCGAGAAGATCGCCCGCCTCTACCAGGAGGACAACGCGGCGGCGCCGATGACCTTCCGCCTGCAGTTCGAGCCCGACATGGTGCTCGTCGTGCGCGGCGAACCCCGGGCGATGGACCTCGGCAGCCGACTGCGGCGCGTCAAGTACACCCTGCAGGAAGGCTGGCAGGGTTTCTACCTCTGGCTCACCGGCAAGACGGTCGCGACGCGGGTCGTGGTTTACCTGCCGCCCGAGGATGCACGCCGGCTGTTCAAGGTGCTGACGCCCGAGATCAGGCTGCTCGTCTACGCGCCGCCAGCAGGCTGAACGCGCGGCCGCCTGGCAGCCCGCTCGCGTCCTCACGGATGGAACGCTCGTGACCAGGGTTTCGACCAAGCCCTTGTTGCTCGCATTGATCGTCTGCGCAGGGGTTGGCCTGCCAGGCTGCGGCGACGTCGCCAAACTGCCTGTTTCGGCGGGCACGGGTGCCGACCCCGCCCTGCCGCCACCGAACCCGACGTTGGTCCCGACCGTAAAGGTTGCGCCCGCCACGGGTTGGGCGGCTGGCGAGATGCCGCAGGCAGCACCCGGAACACAGGTGGCGGCCTTTGCGCGCGACCTCGACCATCCACGTTGGCTGTATGTCCTGCCTGACGGCGATGTGCTCGTCGCCGAGACCAACGCGCCGCCCAGGCCCGACGACCTCACCGGCCTGAAAGGCTGGTTCGCAAAACGTGTCATGACCAAAGCCGGCGCGCGCACGCCGAGCGCCAATCGCATCACGCTGCTGCGCGACACGGATGGCAATGGCGTCGCGGACCAGCGTTCGACCTTCATCGAGGGATTGAATTCGCCCTTTGGCATGACGCTGGTCGGCGACTCCCTCTACGTGGCCACTACCGATGCCGTACTCCGGTTCCCCTACCGGTCGGGCGACCTGCGGATGGCGGCCGCCGCGGTCAAGCTGGTCGACCTGCCGGCCGGCCGGCTCAATCACCACTGGACCAAAAACCTCATTGCAAGCCCGGACGGCACGAAGCTCTACGTCACGGTGGGCTCCAACAGCAACGTCGCCGAGCACGGCATGGACGTCGAGGCAGGACGAGCCGCCATCTGGGAGGTGGATATCCAGAGCGGCGCCCACCGCGTCTTCGCCTCCGGGCTGCGCAACCCAAACGGTCTGGCCTGGGAACCGCGCAGTTCGATCCTGTGGACCGTCGTGAACGAGCGCGACGAAATCGGCAGTGACCTCGTTCCCGATTACCTCACTTCCGTGCGCGACGGCGGCTTCTACGGCTGGCCCTACAGCTACTTCGGGCAGCATGTCGATGAACGCGTCGCACCACCGCGGCCTGATCTCGTCGCCACGGCCCTCGTTCCCGACTACGCGCTCGGGCCGCACACGGCCTCGCTGGGTCTCGCCTACTCCGCGGGCAATACGCTGCCGGAAAGATTTTCGGATGGCATGTTCGTCGGCCAGCACGGCTCGTGGAATCGCCGGCCCTTCAGCGGCTACAAGGTCGTATTCATTCCGTTTCGCGACGGAACCCCATCCGGCAGCCTTCCGGTGGACGTGCTGACCGGATTTCTGAGCGAGGATGGCAAGGCCAGGGGCAGGCCGGTCGGCGTTGCCCTCGACAGGCAGGGCGCGCTACTCGTGGCCGATGATGTCGGCAACGTGATCTGGCGCGTCTCCGCCGCACCCTGATCGGAATGCGTGGCGGGAATCGCCCAGGCCGGCGGCTGTCAGCCGATCATTGACCGGCCTGCCGCCCGTGACTTCGAGCGGGTTGCCGGCTTACCTGGCGCCACTGCCGCTCTTGCCCCGCCGTGACGCACCCTTGGCAGGCTTTTCCGGCTTGTAGTCGCCAATTAGGCTCTTTACCGGGCACACGCGGACGATCGGGCACTTCCTGCAGCCGGCTGCGATGGCAATGGGACATAGGGTCATGGAGGTCTCCTGGATATGCGCGGCACGATACGCGTGGGCGACGCGATGACACGGTGGTCGAAGCGGACAGTGTATCCCTGACTGGCGTTCCGTGGCCCCGGGTAAACACGAGACTGGTTGCGCCTCCTGCTGACGAGATTTGATCCGGACGGGTATAGGATCACAGCTGGTTACCTCCTGGGCGTCTCCAGGGCAGAGGATCGGGAAATGACAGCGGCAAGAAGGCTTCGTGGAATCTGGGTCGGTATCGCACTGCTGGTGGTCGGTTGCTCCTCACCGTCCGGTCCCGCGGATACCGCATCAGCGACTCCGCCCAGTGCCGGGCCCGAACCGGCGGTGACCCAGGCGGCTGCGCCGGCTCCATTGCCGGAAGCCCCAGCTGCTTCATCGACCGAATCGCCGGCCAGTCCCACCGCTTCGGCCGAGCCGGCATCTGCGGAACCCGCATCGGCGCCGGCGGCCACCGCCGCTGCGAGCGCGCCAACGTCGTCAACGCCACCGCAACCGGTCGTGAAGAGTCAGCCCGTGCCGGCTCCGACCGCTGCCGCAGCACCTGCTCCGGCGCCCGCTCCGACCCCCGTGGCGGCCCCTGCTCCGGCCAAAGCGCCAGCGCCAGCCCCCGCTCCGGCCATCGTCGACGCCGGGGGTCCTGTCGCGGTGGCCGCGACGAAACCCGGTCTGAGTCGTGTGGGCAGCGACACCTGCGAAATGTGCCACGACGTCCAGTTCGCCTCGTGGTCCCAGACGAAACACGCTTCGCGCAAGCCACCGCTGGATTGCGAGAGCTGCCACGGCCCGGGCAGCGAGTACAAGACGATGGCGATCATGAAGGACCCGGCGAAGGCCAGGGCCGCGGGACTGGTCATTCCCGACGCATCGTTCTGCGCAAATTGCCATACGAAGGGCGTGACCGCCGACTTTCTGAAGCAGGCCCACGCGCACTCGGACTAGGCGGATTGCACCGCCGGATCCCGCGGGGCGGTGCCGGGCACTGCGCGCTTCAGTGCCAGGCGTAGTCCACTACCAGCGGCCGATGGTCCGACAGGCGGCTCGACGTTTCGATCTCCAGGCCGTGCCGCCCGAGTTCCTCGGCCGGGAGGTCCGCGGTATCGAGGATGAATCCTTCGCGCACCCGCAGCGCCTGGGGACCGTAAAGCTGGAAATCGATGGGCTTTGACGGAAACGGCGTTCCCGTGCCATCCCAGGTCCAGCTCGTCGCACCGTCGCGATGATAGAGCTCCACGGGGATCAGGCCCGAGTGGGGCCGGGGGTACGGCCCCGTCAGGATCACCAGCGGCAAGGCCGTGCTCACCAGGTTGATGTCGCCGGCGAGCACGACGCCGTCCACCGGCATCCGGTCGAGTACCTGCCGGATTAGCCGACGGATCTCCCGCACTTCGACCTGGCGCCGGAATTCCTGCCAGCTTCCCGGATCGTTGCCGCGTGACTGGAGGTCCGTAATGACGAGCAAGAGCCGTCGGCCGGCCGTCACCAGCACGGCGCCGTTTACCGGGATGCCGTCGTCCATGGTCAGGGCCCGGTCCAGGCGCTCGGCCACGGACATGCGCCGCAGGATGGCGTCCCGATCGGCGTCGGGATACGGCACGACGGCGCCGAATTCCGCCAGCGTCTCCAGCGGCGCCCGGCTGGCGATCACGCACCGCTGCCGCCCGCCGCTGCTGCCGAAGTCGATGTGCCAGGTCTCTGCATCGCCGGATCGCGGACCCTCGAGGACTTTCCCCAGCTTGCCGGCATCCGCCGAGGGGGAGACTTCGTCCAGGAGCAGGACGTCGGGATCGGCTCGACGAATCAGGGCTGCAAATGCCGCCGGGTGGGACACGAACGCATCGCCGGAGATGTTCCAGGACAGGACGCGGACCGCCGGTTGCCGGATCGATGGTTCATCCGCCGCGGTCAGGCCGCCCGCCAGCGCCAGCGCCAACAGCACCCACTTCGACCGGATGTTCGATTTCATCCCGTGAGCCCTATGCGCAGGAAACCGGAAGCGGCCGACGGAATCCCGCCGGTTCCTTGCCGCCAGCGGACACGTCAGTCCTGGCCCGGTGGCCCGGCGTCATCGAGCATCCTGCGATACTCGTCGTACGACGGCGGAAACTCGCCCGTGTAGTTGAGCCAGTTGGTGACCGGGTAACGGGTACCCGCCTTGTGTGTCGCTTCCAGGCCCTCGAGGATCTCGTCCATGAGCGAGAACGGGAAGCCGAAGGCGATTTCGTGGTCCTGGACCTGGCCGAAGATGCGATCGCCGCTGCAGGGAACGACCATCTGCGGCTCGCCGCTGAGCACCGGCGCGATGGCGAGATCGGCGCAATCGATGCGGCCACGGAATTCGGTCTTGAGCGTGCCGCCCCGCTTCCAAAGCCAGGCCTGGCCGAGGCGCATGACCTGCGCACCATTGCCATAGACGATGATCGAGTCGGGCGTAAAGGCGGCGCGATTCAGGGGCGCGGTGACCACGCCCACGTACTCGCCCTCGGCAAGACGCGGCACGCTCTCCTCACTGATGCGGCCCGCCCGCAGGTTTTCCGTGTAGAGGTTGATGCACAGGTTGCCTTCGACGTAGTAAGGCAGGCGCTTCTCCAGGCCGATGGCCGCGGCTCCCAGCACGCAGCTGCTGTCCTCGCGTCCGAGCGCCAGCACCCAGCCGTAACGCCGCGACATCGCGATCGCCTGGCAGGTCGTGAAGCGCTGGTTCAGGTCCCTGGCGGGACGTTTTGCCCGCGCCGGCATTTCCTCCCAGCTGCGCAGGAACCGGACCGCCACGGGGAAAGTGTTCAGTCGCAGGTACTTGTTGAGCCGCTCGTCGTGCTCGCCGTTCTTTGCGGGTTCCATTGATGCATGACCCCGTCTGTCGGTCGCCTCGCCGCCGAGGGGAGTATACCCACGATGCCCGAAATGGGTGGAAGACCACGCCGGGCAACGCCACGGCTTGTCCGCGGCGCGCGGACGCCCGTCGCCAGCCAGGCGGGTCCACGGACAAGGCAAAAGGAAACCCCGGCGCGAAGCCGGGGTCTCGTCACCCTGCGGAATCCGGCGGGGTCAGTTCTGATGCGTGAACGGGCCCACCATCGAGGTCTGGCCGTCAGCGCTGGTCGAACTGACGGAGTAGCCATAGCTCGCGCCGATCGAACCGTTGAACTGCATCTTGTGGCTCGTCACCAGCGAGGAGTTCGTGTAGCTCCCGTAGAGCGTGAAGATCACCACGCTGTCGGAAGGGACATCGGTGGTCCAGGTGATCTGGAACTTCCCGCCCCTCAACTTCTTGGAGGCAACATTCGTGATGGTCAGCTCGGTGTCGCTGCCGCCGACTTGCTGGTTGCCGCCGCACGAGGCTTCCGTGACGCCGACCTCGTCCCAGGCATCGGCGACGTTGGCTGATTTATTACCAGCCACTGTATTACCAGCCACTGCAACGGTTGACGCCCTGGCCGCGCAGAAACTGGCGTTTGCCGGCAGCGCCGTGAAGCCCAGGAAGGCAACGTCCTCTGCCGCGGCCAGCCCGATCCCCTGAACGTTGGTGCCCGAGGCCCGGGCCGGGTTGGCATTCTGCCCACCGCTCACCAACAGGTAGAACCAGTGGTTGGCGATGCCGCTGTTGATGTGCACGCCGCCGTTGTCGCCGGTGCCGGTATAGCGATCCGCGTAGTGGGACGGGTCGCCGTCCTCGCCCGGGTTCGCCATGTTGCGGATGCCGTTTGCGTAAGAACCGGTATCGATCCCGACATCCTCGCCGATCGTCCAGTTGCCTGTATTGTTATAGAACTCAATGGCCGTGCCCATGATGTCGGAAAACGCCTCGTTCAGCGCCCCCGACTCGTTCTGGTAGATCAGGTTGCTGGTCGCCTCGGTCACGCCATGCGCAAGCTCGTGGCCCACTACGTCGAGATCGCCCGAGAACTCCACGAAATTGACGCCGTCACCGTCGCCATAGGCCATCTGGGTGCCGTTCCAGTAGGCGTTGTTGTAGTTGCGCTGCAGGTGCGCCGAAGACACCATTCCCTGCGGGTAATGGCTCAGCCAGTTGAATCCATGGGTATTGAGGTAATCGTCGGTCACCTTGGCGTAGAACTGTGCATCGACCAGCGCCGCCTGGCCCGGCGAGGTCCGTCCCGCCGTGTCCCAGGTGTCATCGCCGTCGGTGGCGACCGACCCCGGCAAGCGGTTGCGGTTGCCGGCGTCATAGGTGGTCTGGCGACCATCCGAGGAAATCAGCTGGTAGTGGCCGCCGTTGTCGCGGGTGAGACCCGCCAGGTCCTTGGTGTCGCCCTGGACGCCGGTGCCCGAGCCATGCGTCAGGCCGTCGTAGGCATTGACGATATCGCCGGTCTCGGCATCGACCCAGTAGAACCATCGGCTGTCGGAGCGGCGGTTTTCCACCTCGAAGAAGTAGCGGCCCTTCGAGGCATCGATCATCAGCCGCGACTTCCACTCGCCCTCGCCGCCGAGCTGGCGGGCGGCAATCGCCTGCGCCTGGCCCGCATTCAGCCGCGCGGTGTTCAGCGCGTTGATCGCCGGGAAGTGGTTGCCGATGACCGCAACGGCCTCGCCCGACGCCGCGCGATAGATCGTCAGCTGCCCGCCGAGGACCTCGGCCTCGCCGAACTTCTGCTGGTAGCGCTCGAAGCGCAGGCGCTCGCGGCCGGCGATCCCCTGCGCGACCAGCGTCACGTCCGCCGGGACGCGAAACGAGGCCGCCTGCTGGGCCGACAGCGCGCGGAATCCGGCGGCATCGGGCGGAGCGGCCAGCGCAGGAACCGTGGCCCACGCCAGGCAGAGCACCAAAGGTGCGAAGAATAGGCGTTTCATGTAACCCCCCTCGGGTGTGTCTGCAGCAGCCGCACGCCTTGCGCCCGCCTGTCCCGTCAGCTTGCCCAGACAGTGTCGGGCGAACTGTGAAGTCGATCAAGCTTTTTCCGCAACTGCTGCTCGCGGGGGGCTGCCGGCCGGGCCCGGCCCGACATAATGCGGCGCTGCCGCGGGGAGGGGCCGGTACAGCGACCCTCAGCATCCACCTCCCCGACCCGGGGCCTGCCAATATCCAGGATGCCACGGGTCGGGCGCTGGCTGTCGCAGCTTGAAGCATGCCGGGCGACGACTGGTCGCCGTTCGTTCGATTGGGCGTGGAGGGAACTGCGACCCGGCTCGAGCCGGTCGGGGCGAGAAAGATTGCCCGCGGGACCCGCTGCCGGCATCGGGGCCGCGATCCGCAGTGGCGCTCAATGCAATCCCGGATTACCCGGGCGGCCGGCTGGCGTGGCGAGCAGGGTCGCCGCCGCCCTCGTCTAGCTCGAGGCGGCCCGGTTCTGCGCCTCCATCCAGGTCCGGATCCGCTTGGCGTCCGCGATCCGCGTGAGCGTGCCCCAGGAGTTGAGCAGCACGATGACCACGTCACGGCCATCGATGACGGTCTGCATCACCAGGCAGCGGCCGGCTTGCGACGTGTAGCCGGTCTTCTGGACGTTCACGTGCCAGGCGGAATTCCCGACCAGCCGGTTGGTATTGCGATACTCGAGTTGCTGGCGGTTGACGCGTACGGTGTGTGCGGTGTCGGTCGAGTAGTCCCGGATGGTCGGGTTCGCCGCCGCCGCGAGCACGAGCTTGGCCAGGTCCTCGGGGCTTGCCACGTTGCGGCTCGACAGGCCGGTCGGTTCGACGAAGCGCGCCGTGGTCATGCCGAGCGACTTCGCCCTGTCGTTCATGGCCTTGACGCAGGCCTTCATGCCGTTCGGGTAGTTCCGGCACAAGGCATGCGCGGCGCGGTTCTCGGAAGACATCAGCGCGAGGTGCAGCATGTCCGCCCGGGCCAGCTTCGCGCCGGGCGCAAGACGCGAAGTCCCGCCGGCGGTGCCGCGCACGTCATCACGGGTGATGGTCAGCTTCTCGTCCCGCGGCTGGTTTGCGTCCAGCACGACCAGCGCAGTCATCAGTTTCGTGATCGAGGCGATCGGCACGGGAACGGTCTCGCGGCGAGCCGCGAGCACCGACGAGTCCGACTGGTCGAGGACGTAGAAGGCACCTGAACGCACGTCCGGGTTGGTCCGTGGCTTGACGGAGCCATGCGAGTCGGCCGAGGCGGCCGCAGGCAGGAGCACGGCCAGCAGGCAAAGGCCCAGCGCCATCAGGCTAACGGTCCGGCATGAGTGCATCAGGTATCCCGCCCGCTCCAGAGCTTTGTAGGCACCCGGCCGCGCTTGCGGCAGGCCGCGCCGGAGCGAAGGTTAACCGGTTGCGCCCGCGAGTTGAAGTGACATAATTCTCAAAACCGCGCCACTACCTCAGGCATGGAGCGTAAACGACCCTCCCGAACAGGACCTGGGCCGCGTTGCTCAGCCTCGCCATCGCCTTTCCCGTGCTCGCCCGGGGCTCCGCCGACGTACCCGCCGCGCCCGAGGACGGCGGGCTACGCCACTGTCGTCGTCTCGAAGCCGGACGGGGTGAAGCGCGCGATCTTCTACCGCATGGGCATCGCCATCGGCGCGGATGCCAGCGAGGCGGATCCGGGGGAGTTCAG
>DATHZW010000395.1:0-4365 GCA_035458405.1 Steroidobacteraceae bacterium
CGCGTCGTCCATCTCCCGGTCGCGGCGCGGCCGGTCGAGCTCTCCGGAAACCGCCAGGGACTCGAGCATCGCCGGATCGCGTTCGGCACATGAGGCGACGAAATCGCTGCAGGCGAAGACGCGCGCCAGTTCGGTCGCGTCGAGGTGGACGGTCGAGCCGCCCGCCTGCCTGTAGCGGCCCAGCGCCTCGCCGGCGCGCGCCGCCAGCAGGCCGCTTAGCGGCGCTGGAGCCATTCCCGGGTCATCCGCCATGAGTTGGCCGCTCAGCGCCTGCTGATCAGCCACAAGCCCGCGATGCACAGCGCGATGCCGGCAACGTTGGTGGCCGTCAGTCGCTCGCGGAACACCGCGACGCCGACGCCGATCAGGAGCAGCGCGGCCGCCGACTGGGTGACGATCTGGCCGAGGCTGACTTCAAATCCCGAGCGATAGAGCAGCAGGAAGCCGAGGTCGAGGCCGATGATCGTCACGGCCAGGGCGAGCGCCGTCCAGTTGACCTGTCGCAGCGACTCCCTGAGCGGCGCGCTGTCCGGAACGAGTATGGCGGCGACGGAAAACAGCACGGTGACCGCCGCGTAGGTCACCGCCAGCGACACCAGCGGGTTGACCGTGCCCGGCGTCAGCTTGATCACGAGGTGGTAACCGAAGGTCGAGACGATGGCTATGAGGAGCCAGGTGAACTGCATGGCGGTTGCTTCCGGTTTGCGCCCGGCAATCGTAACCCCAACGCAGGCAAAGAGGTGCCAGACAGGCGCCTGGCACCGCCAAAAAAGAAGCCCCGCCGATTGGCGGGGCTTCGATGGCAAACCAGCCTTGCGGGCCGATTACATGCCCATGTCGCCCATGCCGCCCATGCCGCCCATGCCGCCCGACATCGGGGGATGGTCGTGGTCCTTCTTCGGGGCCTCGGCAACCATCACTTCGGTGGTCAGCAGCAGGCCGGCGACCGACGCGGCGTTCTGGAGCGCGAGGCGCGTGACCTTGGTCGGATCCAGGATGCCCATGTCGATCATGTCGCCGTAGTCGCCGGTCGCGGCGTTGTAGCCGAAGCTGCCCTTGCCCTCGCGGACCTTGGCCAGCACGACCGCACCGTCCTCGCCCGCGTTCTGCACGATCTGGCGCAGCGGCTCCTCGATGGCGCGGGACAGGATCTTGATGCCGACCGTCTGGTCGTCATTCGCGCCCGTCAGCTTCTCGATGGCCTTCTGCACGCGGATCAGCGCCACGCCGCCGCCCGGCACCACGCCTTCCTCGACGGCCGCACGGGTAGCGTGCAGCGCGTCCTCGACGCGGGCCTTCTTCTCCTTCATCTCGACCTCGGTGGCCGCACCAACCTTGATCACGGCGACGCCGCCGGAGAGCTTGGCAACGCGCTCCTGCAGCTTCTCCTTGTCGTAGTCGGAGCTGGCTTCCTCGATCTGCGCGCGGATCGGCTCGATCCGGCCCTTGATGTCGCTGGCCTTGCCGGCGCCGTCGATGATCGTGGTGTTCTCCTTCTCCACGACGATCTTCTTTGCCTTGCCCAGGTCGTTGAGCGTCGCCTTCTCGAGCGACAGGCCCACTTCCTCGGAGATCACGGTGCCGCCGGTCAGGATCGCGATGTCCTGCAGCATGGCCTTGCGCCGGTCGCCGAAGCCCGGCGCCTTGACGGCGCTGACCTTGACGATGCCGCGGATCGTGTTGACCACCAGCGTGGCCAGGGCCTCGCCCTCGACGTCCTCGGCGATCACCAGCAAGGGCTTGCCCGCCTTGGCGATGCCCTCGAGCAGGGGCAGCATCTCGCGGATGTTCGAGACCTTCTTGTCGTACAGCAGGATCAGCGGATTCTCGAGCTCGCAGTTCTGGTTCTGCTGGTTGTTGATGAAGTACGGCGAGAGGTAGCCGCGGTCGAACTGCATGCCCTCGACGACGTCGAGCTCGTTCTCGAGGCCCGAGCCCTCCTCGACCGTGATCACGCCTTCCTTGCCGACCTTTTCCATCGCCTCGGCGATGGTCTGGCCGATGCTCTCGTCGCTGTTGGCCGAAATCGTCCCGACCTGCGCGATGGCCTTCGAATCCTTGCAGGGCTTGGACAGCCTCTTCAACTCGCTCACCGCCGTGCCGACCGCGAGGTCCACGCCACGCTTGACGTCCATCGGGTTGACGCCCGAGGCGACGGCCTTCATGCCCTCGCGGACGATCGCCTGCGCCAGCACGGTCGCGGTGGTGGTGCCGTCACCGGCCTCGTCGGAGGTCGCCGAAGCAACTTCCTTCACCATCTGCGCGCCCATGTTCTCGAACCTGTCCTCGAGTTCGATCTCCTTCGCCACCGAGACGCCGTCCTTGGTGACGGTCGGTGCGCCAAAGCTCTTCTCGAGCACCGCGTTGCGGCCCTTCGGGCCCAGCGTCGCCTTGACCGCGTTCGCCAGCACGTTGATGCCGCGAACCATACGGCCGCGAGCGTCATCGCTGAAACGGACTTCCTTAGCTGCCATGTGTCATTACCTCTGAATTCTTTGACTTCGCCGTGGTCACTTTTCGATGACGGCCATGATGTCTTCCTCGCGCATGACGAGGAGATCTTCGCCGTCCACCTTGACCTCGGTGCCGCCGTACTTGCCGAACAGGACCTTGTCGCCGACCTTCAGGTCGAGCGGACGCACGTTGCCGTTTTCGAGGATCTTGCCCTTGCCGACCGCAACGATCTTGCCGCGGATGGGCTTCTCTGCCGCGGTGTCGGGTATCACGATGCCGCCGGGCGACTTGCGCTCTTCTTCCTCGCGCTTGACGATCACGCGGTCATGAAGCGGACGAATCTTCATGGATCATCACTCCTTCGGTTCCAGTTTCTGGATTGTTTGTGGGTGAACAAGGGCGAGCGTTGTTAGCACTCGCCATCGGTGGCTGCTAATAATAGGGGCTGAACTTCAGAATTCAAGGGGCCGCGCGCCCCCGCATGCAATTGACTCGACGGCGGCCGGGAGCTCCGGAAACGAGGTAACCCAATGAAAAACCAGTATTTAGTCGTCTTCTGCACCTGCCCGGACGGCGCGACGGCGGACAGCCTGGCCTCCGCCCTCGTCGGGGAGAACCTGGCAGCCTGCGTCAGCCGGGTAGCCGGCGTGCGTTCAACCTACCGCTGGGAAGGGCGAATCCACGACGATGAGGAAATTTTGCTGATTATCAAGACAAGCGCGCAGCGACTGGCTACCCTCTCGGCCCGAATCCAGGCGCTACACCCCCATGAGGTGCCGGAAGTCATCGCCGTCGAGGTTGCCGGCGGCTCGGAACGTTATCTTGCCTGGCTGGGTCAGACAGTCGGCGGATCGTGATGGGCCCGGCCACCGCGGTCTCTGGACACAGGTAAAAGACGTCAAAGACATGATGAAGAGCATTGCGGGTTTTCTCCTGGCGCTGCTGTGCCTGGCAGGCGGGCCGGCCACCGCCCAGGGACTGCTGGGCGGCGTGTCCAGCGACGACGATTTCCTGCCGCCGGACGAGGCATTCAGGCTCAGCGCAGCCGCCGAGGGCGGCGACGCAATCGCCCTGAACTGGATCATCGCCGACGGCTACTACCTGTATCGCCACAGGGTTGCGGTCAAGACCGACACCAGCGGCTTCACGGTCGGCGCTCCGGTCATGCCCGACGGCAAGAAGAAGACGGACGAGTTCTTCGGCCAGGTGGAGGTGTACTACCAGCAACTCGACGCGACGGTTCCACTCGGGAGGTCGGCGGGAACCGACACGATCGAGATCAAGGTGACCTACCAGGGCTGCGCGGACGCCGGGCTGTGCTACCCGCCGATCACCAAGACCCTGAGCGTCTCCTTGCCGCCGGCGGGCACGCCCGCGCTGGCCCCGGCCGGCACCTCCGTCGAGCCCAAAGTGGCCGAGCAGGACCGGCTCGCCGACCTCATTTCCGGGGGAAACATCCTGGTCGTGATGGCGTCCTTCTTCGGCTTCGGGCTGCTGCTGGCCTTCACGCCCTGCGTGTTGCCGATGATCCCGATCCTGTCGGGCATCATCGCCGGCCAGGGCAAGCAGGCCACGCCGGGAAGGTCCTTCGCGCTTTCGCTCACCTACGTGCTGGGCATGGCGCTCACCTACACCATCGCGGGCGCCGCCTTCGCGGCGGCCGGGCAGCAGGCGCAGACTTTCTTCCAGCAACCCTGGATCCTGGTGGCGTTTGCCTTGTTGTTCGTGGCGCTGGCGCTTTCCATGTTCGGGCTCTACGAGTTGCGGTTGCCCGCGGGCCTGCACAACCGGCTGCACGCCGCGTCCGGGCGGCAGCAGGGCGGCACGTACACCGGCACATTCATCATGGGCGCGCTGTCCGCGCTGGTCGTGTCGGCATGCGTGGCGCCGCCGCTGGTCGCGTCCCTGGCG
>DATHZW010000396.1:0-3830 GCA_035458405.1 Steroidobacteraceae bacterium
CGTTCGAAGTCGGTGGCGTCGCGGCAGGCCACGCGCACGAGGTAGTCGGATTCGCCGGTCATGAGGTAGCACTCCATGACTTCGGGCACCTTGCGCACCGCCTCCTCGAAGGCCTGCAGGTCGTCCTGGTCCTGCCGGTGCAAGGTGATGTTGACGAATACGTTGGTGGGAAACCCCGTCTTCTGGGCGCTGAGCAGCGCGACATAGCGCGTGATCAGTCCGGCCTCTTCCAGGGCGCGGACTCGCCTGAGCGTGGCGGACTCGGACAGGTGGATCGCCTGGGCCAGTTCAACGTTGCTCAGGCGCCCATCGTGTTGCAGGGCTCGCAGGATCTGACGATCGGTCTTGTCCATACGCAATAAAATTGCTTGCCAAGAGGGTAATGCGCAATCTTAAGCGAAAATGCGACCTGCGGGGAAGCCGAAAGCAAGGCAATTGACCTCGTTCCCCTCTAACTTGTCGCACAGGTGCGTCCCAACAATCTGCCCGCAGGGGGAAGTCATGAAGATCGGTTGTCCCAAGGAAATCAAGGTCCACGAATATCGTGTCGGTCTGGTGCCCGCCGGGGTGCGCGAGCTGGTCGCCGACGGCCACGAGGTCTTCATGGAAACGCACGCCGGTGCCGGAATCGGCATCGATGATGACGCCTACATCGCGGCGGGTGCCCGGATCCTGGGCTCGGCCAAGGAAGTCTTCGACACCGCCGAGATGGTCGTCAAGGTCAAGGAACCGCAGGCCGTGGAGTGCGGCATGCTGCGCGACGGCCAGTTGCTGTTCACCTACCTGCATCTTGCGGCCGACCCGAAGCAGGCGGACGGGCTCGTGAAGTCCGGCTGCACGGCGATCGCGTACGAGACCGTCGTGGCCGACCGCGCCTTGCCGCTGCTGACTCCCATGAGCGAGGTGGCGGGCCGCATGTCGATCCAGGTGGGCGCGACGGCGCTGCAGAAGGCGAATGGCGGCTTCGGCGTTCTGCTCGGTGGGGTGCCGGGCGTGCAGCCCGCCAAGGTCGTGATTCTCGGCGGCGGCGTGGCGGGCACGAACGCGGCGCAGATGGCCGTCGGCATGGGCGCGCAGGTGACGATCGTCGACCGCTCGCTGAAGCGGCTGCGCGAACTGGACGCGCAATTCGGGAACACCATATTCACCGCCTACTCGACGGTCGAGACGGTGGAGAAGCTGGTCATCCAGTCCGACCTGATCATCGGCGCCGTGCTGGTGACCGGCGCGGCGGCGCCCAAGCTCGTCACGCGCGACATGGTCTCGCGCATGGAAAAGGGCGGCGTGCTGGTGGACATCTCCATCGACCAGGGTGGTTGCTTCGAGACAAGCCGCCCGACCACGCATGCGGAGCCGACCTACTCGGTGGATGGCGTCATCCACTACTGCGTGACCAACATGCCCGGCGCGGTGCCGCGCACCTCGACCTTCGCCCTCACCAACGCGACGCTTCCCTATGTCAGGTCGCTGGCCAACCTCGGGTGGCGCAAGGCGCTGTCCGCCGATCCGGGCTTTGCACTGGGACTCAACATTCACGCGGGTCGCGTCACCCACGAAGCGGTGGCGCGCGATCTCGGTTACGATTTCCAGCCGGTTGTCGAGGCGATTGGCTGAGGCATGAGCACCGTTGGACCGATCGAGCAGTTCCTGGCATGGCTTGCCGAGGCCGAGCGCTCCGAGGCGGGCGATGCCACGGCGGCCGCGCTGGCGACCGCCACGCCCGACGGGGTCCCATCGGTGCGCATGGTGCTGGTTCGCGGTTGCGACGCTCGAGGGTTCGTGTTCTACACCAACCTGGGCAGCCGCAAGGCCAGGGAGCTCGACGCCAATCCGCGGGCGTCTCTCTGCCTGCACTGGAAGAGCCTGGAGCGGCAGGTCCGCATCGAAGGGCCCGTCGACAAGGTCGGTGACGACGAGGCGGATGCCTATTTCGCCAGCCGGCCGCGCGACTCGCGCATCGGCGCCTGGGCCTCGCGGCAATCCGAGGTGCTGACCGGGCGCTTCGAGCTCGAGAAGCGGGTCGCCCAGACCGTGCTGCGCTTCCCGGTCGGCGAGGTGCCGCGCCCGCCGTTCTGGTCGGGCTTTCGCCTGGCGCCGGAACGGATCGAGTTCTGGCAGCAGCGGCCGTTCCGGCTGCACGAGCGCGTCGTCCATATCCGCGAGCAGGGCGGCTGGCGAACGGAGATGCTGTTTCCGTAAGGCACCCATAGGTGCCAGGCACCTGCCTGGCACCTCCTCAGCTTGACTTGGATTTTCCCACGGGCGACAAAGGGCGCGTTGGCCGCTCCGTGCCGACTGGAGAACGCAATGCAGATCGATCCATTCGACCTGGCCGGGCGAGTCGCCCTGGTGACGGGCGCCAGCCGTGGGATCGGCGAGGCCATCGCCTTGCTGCTGGCGCAGCACGGAGCGACGGTCGCGGTCACCAGCCGCAGGCAGGAATCCTGCGAAGCCGTTGCCGCAAAGATTCGTGCGGCAGGGGGCAAGGCCGAGGCCATGGCCTGCCACATCGGCGACCCTGCCGAGATCACGAGGACGGTCGAGGACCTCTGCAAGCGGCATGGGCGCATCGACATCCTGGTCAACAATGCCGCGACCAATCCCTATTTCGGCCCGGCCCTGGACATGGACCTTGCCGCCTACCAGAAGACCGTGGACGTCAACATCCGCGGCTATTTCTGGGCTTCGGTGGAGGCGGGGCGCCGCATGCGCACGCAGGGCGGCGGCTCGATCGTCAACGTGGCGTCGGTCAACGGCGTGCGACCGATGGACGGGCAACTCGTCTATTCGATGACCAAGGCCGCCGTCATCAACATGACCCAGGGGCTGGCCAAGGAGTGCGGGCGTTTCGGAATCCGGGTCAACGCGCTGTTGCCTGGCGTCACCGAGACCAAGTTCGCTTCGGTGTTGCACCAGGACGCCCGGACCCGTGCCACGGTCGAGAAGATGCTGCCCCTGGGGCGGATCGCACAGCCCGGGGAGATGGCCGCCGCAGTCCTTTACCTGGTATCCGATGCCGCCTCGTACACGACGGGTTCCTGCATCACCGTCGACGGAGGCTGGCTGGCGTGACTTCCTTTTCGGGGGTTCGGCGTGGCGTTGGCGCCGCCTCCGCCAGGGATGGCCGGTGAGCGTCCTCTATCTGGTCCGGCACGGCCAGGCCGCGTTCGGCGAGGATGACTACGACCAGCTGACGGCGCTCGGCCGCGAACAATGTGCGCAGCTGGCCCGTCACTGGGCCGCCCTCGAACGGCCGGTGCCGCTCGTGTTCACCGGGACGCTGCGGCGGCAGCGGTCCTCGGCGGAGGCCTTTGCCGGGACCCTTGGCGGGATCGTCGGAAGCACGCCGGCCGTCGTGCCGGTCGAAGGCCTCGAGGAGTACGACCACGTGGCGATGCTGCGGGCGTACTCGACCCGGGTTCACGGCCACGCCGATATCGGGAGCCTGAACCGGGACCGCAAGGCCTTCCACAAGTTCATCGAAAAGGCGCTGGCATGCTGGGCGAGCGGCGACCTGCCCGACTTCGAGTCATATCGGGAGTTCAGCGATCGCTGCACCGGCGCGCTGCGGCGCCTGATGCTCCAGGTCGGGCGCGGCCAGACCGCGGTCGTCTTCGGTTCCGCCGGGTCGTTGGCGGCGGCGATGCAGCCGATCATCGGTCTCGGCGACCGGGACCTGCTGAGGCTCAAGCTGAACTTTCACAACACCGGAATCAGCAAGCTGCTGTTCACCGGCGAGAAGTCGGTGGTCGAATCGCTCAACGCGATTCCGCACCTGGAGCAGCCCGGCATGACGCACCTGATTTCGCAACGGTAGACGCGGAGCTTCC
>DATHZW010000397.1:0-6533 GCA_035458405.1 Steroidobacteraceae bacterium
GAAGTCGGCTTCGTTGACCAGGACCCTGGCCTCGGCATAGCCAAGCAGCGCATCCATGTCCGATCCGCTCGTCAGCGTATAGGCCTGCTGGTAGGCTTCGAGCGCCTTCGGGAAGTCGTTCATGACCACATAGGTCCGCCCGAGCATCTTCCAGCCTTCGGCGTCGCCCTTCTCGCGACTCAGGCGCTCGGCGAGCTGGCTCGCCATCTGGGCCAGCGGGGCAGATTCGCCGTCCGCCTGCGCCTGCACCTGCGCCTGTGGGTTCCACGGCCAGTCGCTGAGGGAGAAGTACAGGACGAAAGCGAGCGCCGGCAACGCCACCGCAATTGCGACCGCGGCGACCGGCGAGCCGGTGACGGGCTTGCCCGCCTCGTCCTGACGCGGACGGAACAGGGGCCACACGACGAGTCCTACGGCCAGCGCCGCCAGCAGGGCGGCCAATACGATGAAAACTGTCACAGGGTCCCCGTTTCGTTGTCGTTGTCGAGTGCGGCCGGATTCTCGCGAGCGGTTCGCGCCCGACGGATCACCACCATGACCGCAGCACCAAGCCCGAGGATCACCAGCAGCCCGGGCGCCGCCCAGAGCAGGTAGGTGCGCGGCTTGACCGGCGGGTCGTACAGGACGAAGTCACCGTAGCGGGCCGTCAGGAAATCGTCGATCTCCGTGTCCGTCTTGCCCTCCATCATCAACTCGCGGACCTCGCGCCGCAGGTCGCCGGCGAGTCCCGCGTTCGAGTCGGCAATCGTCTGGTTCTGGCAGACCAGGCAACGAAGTTCCCGCGTGAGCCTTTCGTAGCGTTCCTGCATTGCCGGGTCGCTGAAAGCGGGCTCCTCGTCGATCGCAAACGCATTCATTGTCAGCGACAGCAGCAGCGCAAGCGTCAGTGAACGAATCATGACGGGCCCCCCGTACCGTTGATCATCGGCAGGAACTCACGCTGCCAGACCTCCAGGTTCATCGGTCCGATGCGCTTGTAGAGCACCGTGCCGTCCGCCGAGACCAGGAAGGTTTCCGGTGCACCATAGACGCCCCAGTCGATGGCGGCCTGTCCTTCGGGGTCGAAGGCAACCGAGTCGTAGGGATTGCCGAGTTGCACCAGCCAGCGCTGCGCCAGCTCCCGGTCGTCCTTCCAGTTGAGCCCCACGATCGGCACGGTCTTGGTGCGGGCGATCGCCAGCAGCACCTCGTGTTCCCGCCGACACTCCGGGCACCAGGTGCCCCAGACATTGACCAGGTAAGGACGGCCCTGGTAGTCGGCCGTGCTCACCGTGCGCGAGGGATCGGCCAGCGTTTCCAGCGAGAAGGCCGGTGCCGGCTTGCCGATCAGCGGCGAGGGAATTTCCCGCGGGTCGTTGTACAGGCCGAAGTACAGGAAGGCCACCAGCGCGATGAACAGGCCGCCGGGCAGCAGGAACCAGAGGCTGCGCTTCATCGCGCACGCTCCCCGGCCAACCGCCCCGCCGCCTTCGGCACTTCTGCCTGCGCACGGATCCGGAAGCGCCGATCGGCTATGGAGACCAGTCCGCCGAGGGCCATGAAGGCGGCGCCGATCCAGATGTAGCGGATCAGCGGCTTGTACTGCACCCGCATGCTCCACTTGCCTGCGCCGAGGTCCTCGCCGAGCGCAACGAACAAGTCGCGGGCCGGCGTCACCTGGATCCCGGCTTCGGTCATCGGATTGCCGCCCGAGGCGTAGAAGCGCTTCTGTGGATAGAGCGTCGCGAACTCCTCGCCGTCCCTGCTCAGCACGACGGTGCCCTGGGTGGCCTGGTAGTTCGGGCCGCGGACCTGCTCGGTCCCCTCGAAGCGGAACACATAGCCCGACACCTCGGTCGAATCGCCCACACCGAGGCCGATGTCCTTTTCTATGCGGTAGGACTCGACCCCCGTGATGCCCAATGCGAACAGGCCGACGCCGAAGTGGGCCAGGGTCATCCCCCAGAAGCCGGCCGGCATGCCGCGCAGCTTGCCGCGGCGCCTTATCGGCTCGAGCAGCGCACTGCCCATGACCCACAAGGCCACGGTAAAGCCCACCACGCCCATGGCGTGGACTTCCCCGTACACGAACTTGCTGATCAGCAGGGCCGCGACCAGCGCCACGGCCAACATCACGCCCAACTGGCGGGCGGCCGGGCCGATCTGGCTGCGCTTCCAGCTCGAGTGCATGCCGATACCGAGCAGCAGCAGCAACGGGACCATGGGTATCAGGAAGGCAACGCCGAAATACGGCGGCCCCACCGAGATCTTGCCGAGCCCCAGCGCGTCCAGGAACAGCGGGTAGAGCGTGCCGAGCAGGATCAGCCCCGTCGCCGCGATCAGCAGCGCGTTGTTGAACAGCAGGAACGCCTCGCGCGAAAGCAGCTCGAAGCCGCCATCAGACTTCAGCAGCGGCGCGCGCCAGGTGTAGAGCGCCAGGGCGCCGCCGATCACTGCGCAGAGGAAACCCAGGATGAAGAGTCCGCGTGCCGGATCGGAGGCGAACGCGTGGACCGACACCAGCACGCCCGAGCGCACCAGGAAGGTGCCGAGCAGGCTCAGCGAAAACGCGGAGACCGCCAGCAGCAGCGTCCAGCTCTTGAACAGGCCACGCTTCTCGGTGACCGCCAGGGAATGGATCAGCGCCGCGCCCGCCAGCCAGGGCATGAACGAAGCGTTCTCGACCGGGTCCCAGAACCAGTAGCCGCCCCAGCCCAGCTCGTAATACGCCCACCAGCTGCCCAGGGTGATCCCGATCGTCAGACACAGCCAGGCGGCCAGCGTCCAGGGACGCGCCCAGCGCGCCCAGGCGACGTCGAGCCTGCCCTCGATGAGCGTGGCGCAGGCGAATGCGAACGCCACCGAGAAGCCGACATAGCCGAGGTAGAGCATCGGCGGATGGATGACCAGCGCGAAGTCCTGCAACAGCGGGTTCAGGTCGTTGCCATCGGCCGCCGCCGGCACCAGCCGCTCGAACGGGCTGGACGTGAACAGCATGAACAGCAGGAAGCCGACGCTGACCAGGCCGAGCACGCCGAGGACGCGGCTCTTGTACGGCAGCGGCATGCTGCGACTGAAGGCGGCGACCGCGACCGACCAGGTCGCCAGCATCGTGCCCCACAGCAGCAGCGAACCCTCGTGGCCGCCCCAGGCCGCGGCGATCCGGTAGAACAGCGGCAGCAGGGAGTTTGACGTCATGGCCACGTAACGGACGGAGAAGTCGAACTGGATGAAGGACCAGACCAGCGCCCCGAACGACAGCATCAGGAACACCCATTGCCCGGCAACCGCAGGCTGCGCCGCGCGCATCCAGGCGACATTGCCGCGGGACGCACCGGCCAGGCCGAAAAAGGCCTGGGCTCCCGCCATCAACAGCGCCAGCACCAATACGAAATGACCGAGTTCTGGAATCACGACGCGCCCCCGGCCGCCTGCGGCGTGTGCAGGCTCTCCGCCACCTCCGGCGGCATGTAGTTCTCGTCGTGCTTCGCCAGGACCTCGTCCGCCAGGAACACGCCGTTGTCGTCCAGCTTGCCGTGGGCGATGACGCCCTGCCCCTCACGGAACAGGTCGGGCAGCAGCCCCGAGTACTTCACCGGTATGGACTGCGCGTTGTCCGTCACCACGAAGTTGATCTCGATGCTGCCCGGCACCCGCTGCAGGCTGCCGGCCGTGACCAGTCCGCCAAGCCGGAAGGCCCGGCCGCGCGGGGCCTCGCCGTCGCTGATCTGCGAAGGACTGTAGAAATACATGATGTTTTCCTGAAAGGCCTGCAGCGCGACGGCGGTGGCCGCGCCGACGCCAATGACGATCGCCGCGACGGCGATCATGCGCTTGCGACGGGGTGTCATGAGTGGGTCTCCTCCATCTGCAGGCGTCGCGCAGCGGCGCGACGCGCTTCGGCGTGCGCACTGCGCGCACTCCATATGTTGTAAACCAGGACGGACAGCACCAGGCCGAACGCCGGCCAGACGAATGCGGCGTAGCCGCCCATGTCGAGAAATTCAGAGAGGTTCATCGGGCGAGCTCCTGCTTGAGCCAGGTGGCGTTGCGCTCGCGGCGGATCACTTCCGCACGCAAGCGCACGAACAGGACGGCGCCGAAATACAGCATGAACCCGAACAGCATCGCGAGCGCCGGCCACTTCATCTCGATGGACATCGCGCCGGACTTGAACATCGTCGAGCCCTGGTGGAGGCTGTTCCACCAGACCACCGAGTAATGGATGATCGGCAGGTTGATCACGCCGACCAGCGCCAGCACGGCCGCGGCACGGTCGGCACGCTGCGGGTCCTCGATCGACGACCGCAGGGCGATGAAGCCGAGGTACAGGAACAGCAGGATCAGCTCGGAGGTCAGGCGCGCGTCCCACACCCACCAGGTTCCCCACATCGGCTTGCCCCAGATTGAACCGGTCGCCAGGGCGCAGAAAGTGAACCAGGCCCCGATCGGCGCCGACGCGGCCGCCACGGCGTGCGCCAGCTTCATCCGCCAGATGAGCCCGATGCCCGCCGCGATCGCCATGTTCGAGTAAACGAACATGGACATGATGGCGCTGGGCACGTGCACATAGAAGATCCGGAAGCCTTCGCCCTGCTGGTAGTCCATCGGCGCCACCACCAGGCCGCCGTACAGTCCCAGCAGTATCAGGATCAACGCCGGCCACGAGAACCAGGGGATCACCTTGCCGGCGATCCTGTAGAAGTGCGGCGGCGACGCCAGCTTATGAAACCAGGTCCACATCAATCCCTACTCCATGCTCACTTTGAGGGCTGCCGAGGTGGCGAACGGTCCGAGGGTCAGGCTGAGAATGAACATCGCGGCCAGCAGCAAGAGCGGTCCGCGTGAACTGTCCCCCATGATCGCCATGTCCACCGCGCGCGCCCCGAAGATCAGCGCGGGCATCGTCAGAGGCAGGACCAGCAGCGAAAGCAGCACGCTGCCGCGCCGCACGCCGAGCGTCAGTCCGGCGCCGACCGCGCCGAGGAAGCTCAGGATACCGGTGCCGAGGAGCAGCGATACCATCACGGTCGGCTGGGCCGCGGTCGGCACGGCCAGCGAAGCGGCCACGAGCGGCGAGGCCACGACCAGGGGCAGGCCGCTGACCGTCCAGTGCGCCATGGCCTTGACCAGGGACAACCACCACAGCGGTTGCCCCGACAGGACCAGCTGCTCGAGCGTGCCGTCCTCGTAGTCCGATCGGAACATGAACTCGAGCGCCAGCAACGCCGACAACAGGGCCGCCACCCACACGATGCCCGCCGCGACCTCCCGCAGCTGGGCGGTGTCCGGGCTGAGCGCGAGCGGGAACAGCGTGGTGACCATCAGGAAGAAGACAACTGGCTGCGTCACCTGTTCCCAACGACGGAAGGCAAGTTTGAGGTCGCGGGCATAAAGCAGCGCTCCGGCCCGCAGCAGACCCGTGGCTTGCATCAGTTGAGCTCCACGATCCGGGGGGTGGTGCCCGGGACGTTCAGGCCCTGGTGGGCCGCAAGGATGGCCATGCCGCCCGCTGCGACGTGGTCGCCGATGAGCCCCGAGAACAGGGCCACGCCGGCGACGTCCAGGTTGGTGAACGGTTCGTCGAGGACCCAGAGGCTGGCGCCCAGCAACATGATCCGGGACATCGCCAGCCGGCGCCGCTGGCCGGCCGAAAGAACGCGGGCAGGCAAGTCGCGGCAGCGCAGGATGCCCAGGTGGTCCAGCGTGGCGTCGATCTCGGGCCCGTCAAGGTGGCGACGCACGCCTATGCTGTAGTGCAGGTTTTCGAAGGACGTCAGGTCGCCCTTCAGCGCATTCTCATGCCCGAGATAGGCCATCTCGGCGTTGAAATCGTCCCGCTCGGAACGGATGGGGCGGCCCCGCCAGCCGACGTAGCCCTCCTCCGCCGGCAACAGCCCTGCCAGGACCCTGAGAAGGGTCGTCTTGCCCGTGCCGTTTGGCCCGGCGACGTGCACGACCTCGCCTGCCAGCACGTCGATGCTGACATTACGAAGAACGTGCCGGTCACCACGCCACACGTGGATCCCACGGCCCGATAACCCGTGTGGGTGAAGAGCTTCCAAACCCCCAGGCTCCCCTGCCTTTGGACGGGCGCGACTATACCAGACCGACGAACTCAGGTTCGTATGTACGGACCTACAGCCAGGTCGTGGATTTCCGTGGTTGCGCCCGGCAAGCGGCTCTGCTCCGACCCCGGAAATGGCCGCCCCCGGGCTGGGCCGCGGGGCGAGACCGCGCCCAGCCGCCCGGATGGCCGCGGACTCAACGGCGCCGCCCCGTTGCCCCACCGCTGCCCGGCCCTCGCTGGCCGCTCTCCGCGGGCTTGCCCCCGCGGCTTCGGGCGCGCATGGACCCTGGTGCGACGGTCCGGTTGGACAGCACCCGGGGCAGCCGGCGCGGGCATCCCCTTGCCAAGCTGCCGACAGCGCTGTCGGCCTGGTTTCGCGGCTCGGTCATTACGGATTGCCGTGGCTGGCGACGCTGTGGACCGGGTTCGCGCTGACGCTGCTGTTCTATGTGCTGCCCGAACCGAGGGCGGCATGCTCGAGCGC
>DATHZW010000398.1:0-2218 GCA_035458405.1 Steroidobacteraceae bacterium
GCTGACCGGACAGGTCGGTGTCGCGCTCGCCACCGCCGGCCCTGGCGTCACCAACTGCGTCACCGCCGTCGCCAACGCGCAGCTCGAGCGCGTACCGGTGCTGCTCATCGGCGGCTGTGCGCCGGTGCAGCAGGACGACCTCGGCCCGCTTCAAGGCATCGATCACGTGGCGATCCTGCGGCCGGTCACGCGCAGCGCACGCACGCTCCGTGCCCCGGACAACATCCTGCGCGACCTCGACAAGGGCTGGTCTACGGCGCTGGGCGACGGCAACCCGCCGGGACCGGTTTACCTGGAAATCCCAACGAACGTGCTCCGCCTGAAGATCCCGCCCCGTCTCGCGCTCCCCGAGTACCTCTCGCGCAGGCGGGTGCGCCATGTTCCTCCTGATTCGGCGGACGTGGGGCGCGCCGCGGCCCTGCTGCGCGCCGCACGCCGGCCGCTGGTGGTCACCGGCAGGGGCGCGCTCGGCACCGCGCCGCCCCTGCGTGCCCTTTTGGAGGCGTGCGGTGCGGTCTACCTCGACACGCAGGAGAGCCGCGGCCTCGTACCGGGGAGCCATCCCTCGTTCGTCGGCGCGGTGCGCGCCCGCGCGATGCAGGAAGCGGACCTCGTCGTCACCGTCGGCCGCAAGCTCGACTATCAGATGGCCTACGGCTCGCCCGCCGTGTTCGCGAACGCGCGCTGGATCCGCATCGCCGACAACGCCGAGGAGCTGCGCGAAAACCGGCGCGGCGAGGTGGAGCTGTTCGCCAATCCGGGACTCGCGCTGTCCGCGATCGCTGCGGCGCTGACATCAGCCGGCGCGCTCGACAAAACCTGGACGCGGGGCCTGCGCGAAGAGCACGAGCGACGCTCGTCCAAGTACGCCGCCAGCCTCGCCACGGCGCCGGCGGGCAAAGACGGTCACATGCATCCGAACCGGATCTTCGCCGCCCTGCGCAAGCTCCTCGCGCCCGATGCCATAACCATCGCCGACGGCGGCGACATACTCAGCTTCGCGCGCCTCGGCCTAGAAGCACCGTCCACGTACCTCGACCCGGGCACCTTCGGCTGCCTCGGTGTCGGCATTCCCTACGGCAACGCCGCCGCCCTGCTCCATCCCGGCCGGCAAGTCGTGGTCGTGAGCGGCGATGGCGCGTTCGGCATCAACGCGATGGAAGTCGACACGGCGAAGCGGCACGGCGCCGGGGCGGTCTTCATCATCGCCAATAACGCGGCCTGGAACATCGAGCGCCTCGACCAGGAGCTCAATTACGGCGGACGGGTGGTGGGCACCACCCTCGCCTGGAGCGATTACGCCGCCATGGCGCGCGCGTTCGGGCTGCATGCCGAGCGCGTGACCGATGCGGACCGGCTGGAGGGCGCCATTGCCGAGGCGCTCGCCAAAGCCCCGGCGCTCATCGACGTGGTGGTCACGCAGCATGCGCTCAGCTCCGACGCCGGCAAGGGCCTGGGCTGGGTGCCCGACTACCAGGCGCTCACCGCCTGGGACGAAGCGGAGAAGGCCCGCCGGGCGTGAGCGGCACGCTGCAGCGAGGGACGCTGCACCTCGGCCAGGTTGTCGCGACGCACGCGCGGCTGCAGCCCGATGCCCTAGGCGCACGCGACTCCCGGCGCTCGATTACGTTCGCCCAGTGGAATGCGCGCGCCTGCCGCCTGGCCAACGCGTTGGCCGGTCTCGGCCTGCGCAAGGGCGACCGGGTGGCGGTCCTCGCCTTCAATCGACTCGAGTGGATGGAAATCTACGTCGGCCTCGCCAAGGCGGGATTGACCGCGGTGCCGGTGAACTTTCGCCTGCTCGCTCCCGAGATCCGCTACATCGTCGCCCATTGCGGCGCCCGCGCGTTCATCGCTGAGGACAGCCTCATCGACCGGGTGGAACCGGTGCGCGGAGAGCTGCCGGCGGTGAGGGGCGGCTGGATCCGCCTCGGTGACGGCGAGGCAGCGGGCTGGACCGGATACGAGGCGCTGCTCGCCGCCGCATCTGATCGCGAGCCGCAGGCGGATGTGCGTCCGCTTGACCCCTGGGCGCTGATGTACACCTCGGGCACCACCGGCCGTCCGAAGGGCGTCGAGCTGCTGCACGACTGCTGGGTGTACGAGGCCGAGGCCATCGACGCGCTGGGCATCCTCACCTCGGAGGACAAGCAGTACCTGTGGCTGCCGCTCTCCCACTCCTTCGGCAAGGTGCTGGAGGCGATGCAGCTGCACATCG
>DATHZW010000399.1:0-7125 GCA_035458405.1 Steroidobacteraceae bacterium
CTGCCCGACCCGATCGAGGTCGGCAAGGACTTCATACCGCACCCGCCGTCGGGCCAGGTCGAAGGCGTGATCATGTCGGTCGTGGACCAGCACCTGAAGTTCGGGGAGTTCCACGTGGTCGTGATCAATCGCGGCAGCCGCGACGGCCTCGAGGCCGGCAACGTCCTGTCGATCTGGAAAGCCGGCATTACGGTCAAGGACGAGACCAGGTATCGCGAGAGCAGCAAGGTGAACCTGCCCGAGAACATGATCGGCCGTTTCATGGTCTTCAAGACCTGGGACCGGCTGAGCTATGGCCTCGTGCTGGACTCGGCAAGGGAACTGGACATCGGCGACAAGGTCCGGAACCCCTGAATCCGCGCATACGCGCCTGATTCATGCACGCCGGCCCCAGGGCCGGCGTGCTTATTTATGCCCCATGGAGAACGAAGCCGCCCTGCGGGCGTGGCTCCGGCTACCGGACTGCCACTGCATCGCGCCGGGCCAGCCCCACTACCCGGTCCAGCTGCTCGCGATTCCAGACCCTCCGCAGGCGCTCTACGTCCGTGGCGACCCGGCCCTGCTGACGCTCCCGCAGCTGGCCATCGTCGGCAGCCGCGGCCCGACGCCGGCGGGCCGCGAAACGGCCTTCGCCTTTGCGCGCCGCCTCGCCGGCGCCGGGCTCGTCATCACCAGCGGCCTGGCCTCCGGCATCGACTCGGCCGCGCACCACGGCGCCCTGGCGGCCAACGGGCGCACCTTTGCCGTCTGCGGCACCGGCCTCGACCGCGTGTACCCGCCGCGCAACCAGGCGCTGGCCGACGGGATCGCGGCGCGCGGGGCCCTGGTTTCCGAGTTTCCCCCGGGTACCCCGCCCCTGCCGCATCACTTTCCGAGGCGCAACCGGCTGATCAGCGGGCTGTCCCTCGGCGTCCTCGTGGTCGAGGCTCGCTACCGCTCGGGCTCGCTGATCACCGCGAGACTGGCCGCCGAGCAGGGCCGCGAGGTATTCGCCCTGCCCGGCTCCATACATAACCCGCTCGCGGGGGGCTGCCACAGGCTGATCCGGGACGGCGCGCGCCTCGTCGAGACCCCCGAGGAGATCCTCGAGGGCCTGCAACCCGACCTGTTCCGGGCCCTTGCCGAGGGGCCGATGCAAGCCCCGGCGCCTGCTGGCTTTTCTGGCGGCCCGTTGGACAGCGACAGCAAAATCCTGTTGAATGCCTGCGGCTTCGAGCCAGTGGATGCCGACATCCTCGTCGAAAGAACGGGCTTTTCGGCCGCCGCCGTCGCATCGATGCTGCTCATGCTCGAGCTCCGCGGTGAGGTCGAGTCATCTGCCGGCGGGATGTACTGCCGGCTCCACGCGAGGCGGGGCGGATGAAGGAAAGCGTTCTCGACATACTGATTCACCTGTTCGAGAACTTCCTGGACGCCGAGGATGAGCCTGAGCCGAGCCGGGACGCGCTGAAGCTCGAACTCGAGCGTGCCGGGTACCCGGAGCGGGAAGTGGAGCGGGCGCTGGAGTGGCTCGAGGGACTGGCTGACGACCAGGGGCGGTCCGTGGACGAGTCGACGGCGCGGGCCGTCCGTGTCTTCAGCGGGCACGAAGTCGCCCGGTTCGACACGGCGGTGCGGGGTTACCTCGTGCACCTGGAGAACATCGGGATCCTGACGGCCCCGCAGCGCGAGGTCGTCATCGACCGGCTGCTGGCACTCGACGCCGACGACATCGACATCGAGCAGGTCAAGTGGGTGGTGCTCATGGTCCTTTTCAGCCAGCCGGGCCAGGAAAACGCCTACGAGCGGATGGAAGACCTCGTGTTCGAGGAGCGCCGCGACGCCATGCACTGAGCGCGGGCCGGTGGGCGGGGTTTTGCTGAGCCGCGGCGGACCCGCGGCTTTGGCGTCTCAGGGACACTGGCGGATCACCCCGGTTCGGGGCATGGCAAGGATCCCTGCGGGGACACGGATAGCGAAAGGGAGCGATGGGAAACAATCTGGTCATCGTGGAATCGCCCGCAAAGGCGAAGACCATCAAGAAGTACCTCGGCAAGGATTTCGAGGTACTGGCGTCCTATGGCCACGTTCGCGACCTGGTGGAGAAGGAAGGCGCGGTGGATCCCGCCAATCACTTCGCCATGAAGTACGGCCTGATCGAGAAGAACAAGTCGAAGGTCGACGCCATCGAGAAGGCCGCGCGCAAGGCCGACACCCTCTACCTGGCAACCGACCCGGACCGCGAGGGCGAGGCGATATCCTGGCATCTCGCCGAGATCCTCCGGGAGCGTGGCGTGCTCGAGGGCCATGCGGTGAAGCGCGTGCGCTTCTACGAGGTGACGAAGAACGCGATACGCGAGGCGCTGGACCACCCCGAGGACCTGAACGACAACCTCGTCAACGCCCAGCAGGCGCGACGCGCGCTCGACTACCTCGTCGGCTTCAACCTTTCGCCGTTGCTGTGGCGCAAGATCAAGCCGGGCCTGTCGGCCGGGCGCGTACAGAGCGTGGCCCTGCGCCTGATCTGCGAGCGCGAGGACGAGATTTCCATCTTCGTCCGCAAGGAATACTGGACCATCGAGGCTCGCGGGCAGCAGGACAAGGCCCGCTTTCCGGCGCGTCTCGTGGAGTACCGCGGCGCCAGGGTCGAAGCGGACACCCAGAAGGAGCGTTTCTCCATCACGAACGAGGCGCAGGCCCGCGAGGTGGAACGCACCCTGCTTGCCGCAGCCGCGGGCAAGCTGGCGGTCGCATCGGTCGATCGCAAGCCCAAGCGGCGCAACCCGGCGGCGCCTTTCACGACGTCCACGCTGCAGCAGGAGGCCGCGCGCAAGCTTGGCTTCACCGCGCGGCGCACGATGCAGACCGCCCAGCGCCTGTACGAGGCCGGCTTCATCACCTACATGCGAACCGACTCGGTGTCGCTGTCGAACGACGCCGTTGCCGAGATCCGGGACACCATCCGCCAGTCCTACGGCGACAAGGCGCTGTCGGCCAGCGTCAACGTCTACCGCACGAAGTCGAAGAACGCCCAGGAGGCCCACGAGGCCATCCGGCCGACCTCCTCCATCCTGACGCCCCAGCGCTCGGAGGCGGAGATCGACGATGCCGACCAGCGGCGCCTGTATTCCTTGATCTGGAAGCGGGCCGTCGCAAGCCAGATGGCCCCGGCGGTGTTCGACACCGTGGCGGTCGAGCTCGTCGCGGGCACCGATCCGGGCGTCGCCGGCGCGTCCCGCCACGCGTTTCGCGCGAACGGCCAGACGCTGCTCGAGCCCGGCTTCCTCGCGGTCTACCACGAGGATCATGACGAGGACGAGGTGTACGAGAGCGAGGACGAGCAGCGGCTTCCCGCGCTGGTCGAGGGCGAGATCGTCGAACTCGCCGAACTGACGCCCGAGCAGCACTTCACCCAGCCGCCGCCGCGCTATACCGAGGCAAGCCTGGTGAAGGCGCTCGAGAATTTCGGCATCGGGCGGCCGTCCACCTACGCGTCCATCATCGAGACGCTGCGCTACCGCCGGTACGTCGAGATGAGCGGCCGGGCCTTCGTGCCGACGGACATCGGCAAGATCGTCAGTCGCTTCCTGGTCAAGTATTTCGTCAACTACGTCGACTACGGCTTCACGGCGCGCATGGAGGACCTGCTCGACGAAATCAGCAACGGCGAGCGCCAGTGGCAACCGGAGCTGGAACGGTTCTGGAAGCCGTTCATCCAGCGCGTCGAGGAGATCGCCACCACGGTCAGCCGCGAGGAGGTCGCGGAGTCGCGGCCGATCGGCACCGATCCCGCCACCGGCAAGCCCATTTCCGTGCGCATGGGGCAGTACGGCCCGTTCGTGCAGCTCGGCTCCCGCGACGACGAGGAGAAGCCCAGGTTCGCGAGCCTGATGCCCGGGCAGCGGATGGACGACGTCACGCTCGAGGACGCCCTCAGGCTGCTGTCGCTGCCGCGGGAGCTCGGCGAAATGCCCGGCGGCGAGGCGGTCTCGGTGGGCCGCGGCCAGTTCGGTCCCTACGTGAAGTACGGCGCGAAGTTCGCCTCGATCAAGGAGGACGACCCGTTCACGCTGACGCTGGAGCGCGCCATAGAGATCGTCGAAGCGAAGAAGAAGGCCGACGCCGCGCGCAGCATCCTGCAGTTTCCGGACGCGGGAATCTCGGTGCTCGACGGCCGTTTCGGCCCGTATGTCACCGACGGCAAGAGGAACGCGAAGGTCCCGCGGCCGGCGACGATCACCAAGGACACGGACGCGGACACCAAGGCGCGGCTCTGGCGCGCCGCCGCATCCGGGCTGACGCTGGACGAGTGTCGTGAACTGATCGCCGCCGCGCCCGAGGCCAAGGGGCGATTCGGCCGCCGCGGTGCCCGGAAGAAGCAGGTTGTGCCGGCCGCAGCCGCCAAGGCGAAAGCCAAGCCGAAGGCCAGGGCCAAGGCGAAGAAGACCGTCCGGAAGAAAACCCCGGCACGCAAGAAGAAGGCCCCCACCGAGTGAGCGACCGCGCCGACCGGGAAGCCGTCAAGGCCTACCTGCTCGGACTCCAGGAGCGGATCTGCGCTGCCCTGGAGGCTGCCGACGGCGGCGGCCGCTTCCGGCGCGACGCCTGGCGCCGGGACGCGGGCGGCGGCGGCGAGAGCCGCGTGCTGCGGGGCGGAAGATTGCTGGAGCAGGGCGGCGTCAACTTCTCGCACGTGATGGGCAGCAGCATGCCGCCGTCGGCGACGCAGCACCGGCCCGAGCTGGGTGGGGCCTCCTTCGAGGCGATGGGCCTGTCACTGGTGCTGCACCCCGGGAATCCCTACGTGCCGACCACGCACATGAACGTGCGTTTCTTTGTCGCGGATCCGCCGGGTGGCAAGCCAGTGTGGTGGTTCGGCGGCGGCTTCGACCTGACGCCCTATTACCCGTTCGATGAGGACGTGCTGCACTGGCACCGGAACGCCCGCGCCGCCTGTCCCGACGAGGCCACCTATGCGGCGCACAAGAAGTGGTGCGACGACTACTTCTACCTGAAGCACCGGGGCGAGACGCGGGGCGTCGGCGGCCTGTTCTTCGACGACCTGAACGACCGGGGCTTCGAGCCCTGCTTCGCCTACCAGCGCAGCGTCGGGAACGCCTTCCTCGACGGTTACCTGCCGATCGCCGAGCGTCGTCGCGCCACTCCCTGGGGCGAGCGCGAGCGCAATTTCCAGCTCTATCGCCGCGGCCGCTACGTCGAGTTCAACCTCGTCTACGACCGCGGCACGCTGTTCGGCCTGCAGTCGGGCGGCCGGACCGAGTCGATCCTGATGTCGCTGCCGCCGCTGGTCCGCTGGGAGTACGACTGGCATCCCGAGCCCGGCTCGCCCGAGGCGAAGCTGTATACCGATTACCTCAGGCCGCGGGATTGGTTGCGGGAGCTGGCGGATGGCGGATAGCAGAGGAGTATTCTGTGAGTGGTCAGTCGCGAGTAGTTGAGTTGTAAGAGGGCTTTAGCGGCTTTACGACTCACTACTCACGACTCGCGACTCACAATCCATGAACTACCGCCACGCTTTTCATGCCGGCAATTTCGGCGACGTACTCAAGCACGTCGTGCTGGTGGCGCTGCTCGAGCGGCTGGCGCAGAAGGACAAGCCCTTCTTTTTCCTGGACACGCACGCGGGGCGCGGCCGCTACGACCTCGACGGCGAGGCGGCACGCAAGAGCGGCGAGGCGAACGCCGGGATCCGCCGCCTCGCCCAGGCACGCGACCTGCCGCCGCTGGCGGCCAGGTACCTCGGCCTCGTCCGGGCTTTCGCCCCGGAAAACGCCGAGAGAATCCGCTTCTATCCGGGTTCTCCCTGCATCGCGGCCATGCTGATGAGGCCGGACGACCGGGCGGCCTTGTGCGAGCTTGCGCCCCGGGAAGCCGACTCCGTGCGCCGCGAGTTCGCGCATGACGGTCGTTTTGCCATCCACCTGCGGGACGGCCACGAGGCGCTGAAGGCGCTGCTGCCGCCGAAGGAACGGCGCGGGCTGGCCTTGATCGACCCGCCCTACGAGACACAGGAGCTGGAGCTCGCCCAGGTCGCCGACTCGCTGGCCGCGGCCCAGAAGCGCTGGCCGCAGGGCGTCTACGCGGCGTGGTACCCGATCAAGCGCGCCGCGACGGCGGCGGGCTTTCACGCCTCGCTGGCGGCCCGCGGAATCACGCGGCTGCTGGTCGCCGAGCTGTCCGTCCATCCCGAGGACAGCACGGTCGGGCTCAATGGCTCCGGCATGGTCTTGCTCAACCCGCCCTGGAAAGCCGACGAGGAACTCGCCGCGGCCCTGCCGGCCGTGCACGCCGCGATGTCCCCGTCCGCCGCCGGCGGCACGCGCGTGGAATGGCTCGTGCCGGAGTGAGCGGCCGCGACGGCGCGCACTGAAGAAGCGCGTCAGGCGTCCCAGTCGACGCTGTCGAAAACCTGCTGCGCGATGGCGTCGATCCCGGCCACGTCGCGGCCCACGATCGCGATGCTGCCTCGCGGCGCCGGCAGCACCACGGCGGAATAGCCGCCTTCCTCGATCCGGGTCGCGGCCCCGACCGATCGGTGCAGCAGCAGCAACACGGTCACCGGGCCGCGGTCGGTCTGCACCACCAGATGCGGCACGACGTGCCCCTCGAACTCGCAGCGCATCGCGAACGTCACGGTGCCCATGTCGGGCCGCAGCCGCACGTGACTGGGTTGCAGCACCTCGGTGACCGCCTGTTCCGGCAGCGGCTGGCCGGCCACCAAGGCGGCCGGATCGCTCGCCACATGACCGATGACCTCGGCCGCGAGCGTCGGGCCCGGGTAGGACAGCCAGAGCGTCGTCGCCACCAGCACGCCCGCCACGAGGCTCGCTGCCATGGCGAGCCAGCGGCGGGGACGAACGGCGCCATGCCTGGCGCGGGAAGGGCCAGGCACGCGTCCCACCGCGGCAGCCGCTGGCGCCGTCGCGGCGCGCGTTCCAGATACCACGTCAATCCGCATCGCCTCGCCGAGCAGGCGGTCGAGGGCCTGCATCTCGCCCTGGAAGCCGGCGCAGGACGCGCACTCTTCGCGGTGCGCCGCGACCGCCGCCACGGTGGAAGACGGCTCGGCGCCGACATGGCGACGGAACTCGAGGCAGTTCACGGCGTTTCCTCCAAATCCCCGCC
>DATHZW010000400.1:0-4815 GCA_035458405.1 Steroidobacteraceae bacterium
CAACGCCAGGTTTCGCATTGGCTCGCTGCTGCTCGAGGGCACCGGGATCTGCGCGCCCTGCGGGCGCATGGAAGAAGCGCTCGGCCCGGGTGGCTTCAACGCGATGCGCGGGCACGGCGGCATCACGGCGAGGGTCCTGCAGCCGGGCGTCCTCGCGATCGGCGATGCGGTCGCGGTCGAGGAGCCCGGCGCACTCGGGGCCGATGAAGACTGAGCGTTCATGAAATGTCGCCAGGCACGTCCCTGTCCCCCTTCGGGGACAGGGACGTGCCTGGCACCTCTGGCTACGGTTGCGCCGTAGCGGCGCTCACAGGTGGATGCTCCGCCAGCCAGCGCATGGACCGTTCCACGCGCGTCCGGCCGCTGGGATGATCGAAAAGGACCGCCTCCTCGAGGGCCGAAGGTTCCAGCTTGCGATAGCTGGAAAGGCGCATGGCCGCGCTGGCGAAGCCATGGGGCTCGCGCGCGGCATCGAGGCCGTACGCGTCGGCCTGGTTTTCCGCGAAGCGGATCATGTTGTTGAGCACGGGCGCGAGCAGGAAGAGGGTCACGCCGAAGACGGCGACGATCAGCGGCAGGCCCGCGGGGTCTGCGAGACCGCGCACGCCCCAGTGCCGGCCATGACGGCGCACGATGCGATCGAAGCCGTTGTCGACCACCCAGAAGCCGAACCCGAACACCAGCGTGAAACCCAGCGGCAGCCAGTACGTGTGGTGCAACGCGTAGTGCCCCATTTCGTGCGCCATGACCGCGCGGATCTCGGGCAGCGACGTGCCTTCGAGCAGGTTGTCGTTGAGCGCAATCCGGGCCGTGCCCAGCGCGCCGCTGACGTTCGCGCTGATGCGCTTCGTCTGCCGGGAAGCGTCGAACCAGTACACATCTTCCGCCGGGACATCGTTGTCGCGGGCGAGCTGGAGGATCGACTCGCGAACCTCGCCCGCGGGCAGCGGCTGGTAGTCGTTGAACAGTGGCGCGATGAATACCGGGAAGATCAGCATGAGCAGGAACAGGAATCCCCCGCTCGCCAGCGTCGCCCACCCGACCCAGCGTCGACCGACGCGCCGCAGGATGGCGTACAGGCCGGACAGCGCGAGGCCGCCGAGTGCCGCATTGACGGCGAACCCGACGATCCAGTCCCTGAAGAAGCCGCCCAGGGTTTGATTGGACATGCCATAGGCATGCTCGCGGAAGAAGCCGGTGTAGATTTCCCAGGGAAGGGTCAGCAGGCCGACGACGGCGAGATAGACGAGCATGTAGGCGAGCACTGGCGGGTTGACCCGCCTGAAGTGCCGCTCCGTGAAGTCGCGCAGCCGTGCCGAGAAGCGACTCGACAGGAGCAGCCAGGCGATGGCCACGGTGATGAGGGTGCCCCAGAGGCTGAGCCAGTAGCCGCCCTCGAAATAGGCGTCGGACTGCGCCCGCTCCGATGCCGGGATGGTGGCGATGTAGGCGTCGGTGGCGCGAGCGACGTCGAAGCCCGGTGTCCATTCGGCGGCCGGCGGCAGGATGACCTGCGGTCCTTCCGTTTCGATCATGCGTGGCCCTCGGCTGCGGTCATCGGGGACAGTTTACGTGCTCCTGCTCCATGATCAGGTCCCGCCACAAGAGACGGCACGAAAAGGGCAAACTGTCCCAAGTCACGGCGCGCCGCGCTATAGTTGATATCTTGCACTGCAACAAGGGCTTTGGGTGTGCTCATGCCGCGCGTTGGATTGATCGGCTGGCGGGGAATGGTGGGATCGGTGCTCGTGGAGCGGATGCGCGAGGAGAACGATTTCGCGCTGCTCGAGCCCGTCTTCTTCTCGACCTCGCAGGCCGGTGGCCGTGGACCGGAAATCGGTCGGCAAACGGAGCCGGTGGCCGACGCGGGCGACCTGAAGGCGCTCGCCGGCTGCGACCTGCTCGTCTCATGCCAGGGGGGCGATTACACGACGGCGACGCACCCGCGGCTGCGGGCCGCAGGCTGGCGGGGCCACTGGATCGACGCCGCCTCGGCGCTGCGGATGAAGGCGGACGCCGTCATCATCCTCGACCCGGTGAACCGAGAGGTCATCGATCGTGGCCTCGCGGGGGGGACCCGCGACTGGATTGGCGGTAACTGCACGGTCAGCCTGATGCTGATGGCGCTCGGCGGGTTGTTCCGTGCGGGTCTCGTCGAGTGGGCCACGTCCATGACCTACCAGGCCGCCTCGGGGGCCGGTGCGCAGAACATGCGCGAACTGCTCCAGCAGATGGGGCATGCCCATGGCGCCGTGGCCGGCCTGCTGCAGGACCCGGCCAGCGCGATCCTCGAGATCGACCGGGCCGTGACCGAGGCGCTGCGTTCACCCGCGCTGCCGGCCCGGCACTTCGGCCACGCACTGGCCGGCAGCCTGTTGCCCTGGATCGACAAGGACCTGGGCAACGGCATGAGCAAGGAAGAGTGGAAGGCCGGCGCCGAGGGCAACAAGATACTCGGCCGCGAGCGGAACCCGATCCCGATCGACGGCCTGTGTGTGCGCGTGGGTGCCATGCGGTCCCACAGCCAGGCGCTGACCATCAAGCTCACGCGCGACCTGCCGCTCGCCGACATCGAGGCGATCCTGGCCGGCGGCAACGACTGGGTCCGGGTCGTTGCGAACGAACGCGAGGCGTCGCTCGCACAGCTGACGCCGGCAGCCGTGACCGGCACGCTGACGGTCCCTGTCGGGCGGCTCAGGAAGCTTTCCATGGGCGGGGAGTACCTGTCCGCGTTTACCGTGGGCGACCAGTTGCTGTGGGGCGCGGCCGAGCCGCTGCGGCGCATGCTGCGCATCCTGCTCGAGGGCTGAGCCCATCGCCACGAACAACCCCGGCCCCGACAGGCGCGGCGAGCTTCGTGAGCTGTTCGCGCACGCCAGCTTCGCGCGCTTCCTGTCCGCCCGGGTGGCGACCTCGGTGGCGGTGCAGATGCAGACCGTCGCGGTGGGCTGGCAGGTCTACGAGATCACGCGCGACCCCCTCGACCTCGGCCTGATCGGGCTGTCCCAGTTCCTGCCCTTCGTGCTCCTGGTGTTGCCGGCAGGGCATTTCGCGGACCGCCACCTGCGGCAGAAGCTGTTGTCGGCCTGCTACGGGCTCATGCTGGTCTGCGCGCTGCTGCTGCTGGCGTTTTCCCTGTCGGAACTGCAGGTCGTGTGGCCGGTGTTCGCGGTCATGGTGCTGTTCGGCGTGGCGCGGGCCTTTGCGATGCCCACCGGCCAGGCGCTGCTGCCGAACGTCGTGCCGCCCGCACTCTTCGGCCGGGCCGTTGCCGTCAACTCGACGACCTGGCAGCTGTCGACGATCGCCGGCCCCGCCATCGGCGGCATCGTCTACCTGTTCGGTGCGCCCGTCGTCTATGCGACCGTCGCGTTGCTGCTGGCCGCTGCCGTCGTGCTGATGTTCGGCGTGCGCGCCCCGGCGCCTGCGCGCTCCGCCCAGTCGATCACCTTCGATTCGCTGCTGGAGGGGCTGCGCTTCGTGTTCCAGCGCAAGATCATCCTGGGAGCGATCTCGCTGGACCTGTTTGCAGTGCTGTTCGGCGGTGCGGTCGCGCTGCTGCCGGCGTATGCCAGCGACATCCTCAAGGTCGGTCCGGATGGGCTCGGCCTGCTGCGTGCGGCGCCCGGCGTGGGCGCCGTCATCGTCGCGCTGCTGTTCACCTGGAAGCCGCTGGCGCAGCGGGTCGGGCCGGCGATGCTGTGGGGCGTGGCCCTCTTCGGCGTCTCCACCGTGATCTTCGGCCTGTCCGAGAGCTTCGCGGTCTCGCTGGCGGCGCTCGCCGTGCTGGGCGCCGCCGACATGGTCAGCGTCTACATTCGCCACATGCTGGTCCAGCTCGAGACCCCCGACGAGATCCGCGGCCGGGTGAGCGCGGTGAGCGCGGTCTTCATCGGCGCCTCCAACGAACTCGGCGAGTTCGAATCGGGCGTGACCGCGGCCTGGTGGGGAGTCCGTCCGGCCGTCGTCGTCGGCGGGGTGGTCAGCATCGCCATCGCGGGCCTGTGGGCGCGCTGGTTCCCGCAGCTGGCCCGGCTGGAGAAATTCGGGCCACCGACAGGCCCGGGCAACCAGGAGTGACTTGGGCCGACGCCGTAACCGGCCCCGGAGACCAGTGCTAGCGGTATGTGAGCATCATCGTCTGTTTGCTCTTCTTGCCTGCCGTATAATTTCAGCGGGAGCGTCGGGTGACTACGACCAACCACTTGACATAAAGAAGGGTATTTGACGCAGCTCACAGTTTTGGGCGTCTTGGTCAGGGATGATTTCAACTCGGGTTTTGCGCCAAAGGCGTGGAACGCCGGAAAGGTGTTTCGCGGCCAAAGCCGAGTTAGGGACTACGATGAACGAACCGATTGCATTTGAGCGCGGCAACGCCGTAGCGCTATTCAGTCTATTGCGTGCGATTGCGCCCGCTCTGGTGTCTGTGGGGACGCTATTCGGCTTGTCCAGCCTGTTCGGAGTGCCCTTTCACAGTGAGTTCCTGATGATGGCCATTATCGTGGCCGTGCTTGCCCCGATTGTCGTGCAGTTGCCGACACTCCCATCGTTCCAGTTGATGCCCACGGAATGGCCGACGTTTGCGAACCTGCTGCTGCGCTGGGCGGTATTGCTCGGGATTCTGCTGGCTATCGGCTACCTGACCAGGGTTTCGGAGGAATTCTCACGCGTCGTCGTGCTGACGTGGGCCATGCTGACGCCCGCGCTGCTCATTGGCGTCACCCTGCTGATGAACGAGTTGATGCGACGCTACCTGTTCAGTCCAGAGCACGGCAGCCGAGCGGTTTTTGCAGGCTACAACGAGGCCAGCCTCGC
>DATHZW010000401.1:0-11573 GCA_035458405.1 Steroidobacteraceae bacterium
TACCTCGACCTCATCGTCAACCCCCAGGTAGCGGAGGTCTTCCGCACCCGCTCCCGCATCATCAGCTTCATCCGCCGGTTCCTCGACGACCGAGGCTTCCTCGAGGTCGAGACGCCGATGATGCAGCCGATTCCCGGCGGCGCCGCGGCCCGGCCGTTCGTGACCCACCACAACGCGCTCGACCTGCGGATGTACCTGCGCATCGCGCCCGAGCTGTACCTGAAGCGGCTGGTCGTCGGCGGCTTCGAGCGCGTCTATGAGATCAACCGCAACTTCCGCAACGAAGGCCTGTCGACGCAGCACAACCCCGAGTTCACCATGCTCGAGCTGTACCAGGCCTACGCGGACTTCCGCGACCTGATGGTCATGGTCGAGCGCATGGTGCAGGGCCTGGCGGACACGGTCCTGGGCACGCGGCAGGTCAGCTACCAGGGCAAGCTGTTCGACCTGGGGGGCAGCTTCCGCCGGGTGAGCATCGAGGAGTCGATCCTCGAGCACAACCCGGACCTCGACCGGGCGCGCCTGCGCGACGTCGCCTACCTGCGGGAGGTGGCCGCGCGGCTCGACATCGAGCCGGGCAGGCACGATGGTGCCGGCAAGCTGCAGATCGGGATCTTCGAGAAGACCTGCGAGCACACGCTCGAGCAGCCGACCTTCGTCTACGCCTATCCGGCCGAAGTCTCGCCGCTGGCCCGCCGCAACGACCTGGATCCCTTCGTCACCGATCGCTTCGAGTTCTTCGTCGGCGGCCGCGAGCTGGCCAACGGCTTCTCGGAACTCAACGACGCCGAGGACCAGGCCGAGCGTTTCCGCGAACAGATGGAGCGCAAGGAGGGCGGCGACGAGGAAGCGATGTTCTTCGACGCGGACTACGTGCGGGCGCTGGAGTACGGCCTGCCGCCGACCGCGGGGCTGGGCGTGGGTGTCGACCGGCTGGTGATGCTGCTGACCGACTCGCCGAGCATCCGCGACGTGCTGCTGTTCCCGCAGATGCGGCCGGAAACGTGAGTCGTGAGTGGTGAGTGGTGAGTCGTAAGAGAAAAGCAGTTGCGCAAGGGGTTTTCTTCTTGCAACTCACGACTCACGATTCACCACTCACGAACCTCTCTCGCCGGTTCGAAGCGCGCCGCCCGCGGCTCAACCAAGGGCTGGGTCGCCGATGACCCGAGTGGACCTCCCCATCGCCGTCTTCGACTCCGGGGTCGGCGGGCTTACCGTGCTGCGCGCGCTGCGCGCGGCACTGCCGGCGGAGGATTTCGTCTACCTGGGCGACACGGCGCGCCTGCCCTATGGCAGCAAGAGCGCCGACACCGTATCGCGCTACGCAATGCAGGCCGCCGGCGCGCTGGTCGCGCGCGACGCGAAGTGCCTGGTCATCGCGTGCAACACGGCCTCTTCGGTCGCGATCCCGGCGCTCGCCGCGCGCTTTGCGCCGATGCCGGTCATCGGGGTCGTCGAGCCGGGCGCCGAAGCGGCGCTGCGCGCATCACGACTTGGTCATGTCGCGGTCATCGCCACCGAAGGGACCGTGCGGGGCGGCGCCTATCATCGGGCGATTGCCCGGATCGCGCCCGGCGTGAAGGTCACGCAGCAAGCCTGCCCCCTGTTCGTGTCGCTGGCCGAGGAGGGCTGGACGGACGGGCCGATCGTCGAGGCGATCGCGCGGCGCTACCTCGAGGGGTTGTTCACGGGCCCCGACGCGCCTGACACGCTGCTGCTGGGCTGCACGCACTTTCCGGCGCTGACCGCGCCTATCCGTCGCGTGGCCGGCCCTGGCGTCACCATCGTCGACTCCGCCGAGACCACGGCCGCGGCGACGGCGGCGCACCTCGCGGCGCTCGGCCTCGCGCGCGAGGCGGGTCTCGGCACGGTCAGGTTGCTGGCGACCGACGGCCCGGAGCGCTTCGCGAGGGTAGGCAGCCTCTTCTCGGGCGAGCCGATCGCAGCGACGGACGTGGAGCTGGTGGACCTGTAGGCAAGCGAGCAGCAAGCGGCGTCAGGCTATGCCGGTGCACCGTTTGCCTGGCAGCTGCTGACCCGTGACGCGGGCGGGGCCGGGCATCCCCCGCTCGCTCGGAAGAACGAAACTCGCTCGCCGGGGGACCCGACCCCGCCCGCTTCCGACTATCCTTCTATCCGCTATCCGCTATCCGCTCACCGCTCACCGCTCAGCGCTCACCGCTTCCCCCGCCTCGGGCACTGCGTAGGGAAGCGGCTCCGGCGAACAGGTGACTTCGCCCGTCTCGTCGGTCAGGCCGACGCCGGCCGCGTCGAGGCTCACGACGGCCAGCAGTTGCGCAGTGCTGGCTCGCCGGGCCGAGCGAACCACTTCGCCGACCTTGGACTTGCCCAGGAAAAGTGCGGCACCCGCTGCGGGCAGCGCGGGGCCGGCCACGTGGTAAAGGAACATCCGGCGCTTGATCCGCCCGAGGTTCTGGGTCCGGGCCACGATTTCCTGCCCCGGATAGCAGCCCTTGCGGAAGCTCACGGCGCCGAGCAGGTCGAGATTGAGCATCTGCGGAACCCAGGACTCCGATGTCGAGGCGTACACCTCGGGCTCGCCCTCGGCGATGCACCGCGACTCCCAGGCGTCGTCGCCGGCAGGATCGAGGCCAGCGGTCGCCGCGCGCAATGCTTCGGCGGTCCCGATCAGCAGTTCCCTCGATGCCGGCAGGCGCAGGACCACGAGTTCGCCGTGAGGGGGTGGCACGGCGTCCAGCGCACCGGGCTCGCGGCCGCTGATGCCGGCGACCGCGAGGTCGGCCGAGACATCGGTGATCGCAACCCTGGAACGAAGCACGAAGCGCCGGAGGCGCTCTTGCACGGACCCGCAGAGTTCGCGCGGCAGCACGGCGAGGTAGCCGTCGGCGACGGGCCCGATTCGCAGCAGCGCGATCACCCGGCCCTGGGGCGAACACCATGCGGCCAGGGTGGAGGTACCCGGTGCCAGGCCGCGGAGGTCCGCCGTCACCTGTGCCTGCAGGAAGCCGGCGGCCTCGGGGCCGTCGATGCGGATGACGCCGAGGCTCGTCAGGGCATGGATCTCGATCGGGTGCATGCCGTGGATATTAGCTCGAAGGGCCGGCGTTTTCCGGCATTCCGGGGGCGGGGCGGGGGCCCGCCCAATGAGTCCGGACGGGCGCACATCAGGTCATTCGCGGCAGAAATGCCTTGGGATTGGGCTGAGCGATCTGGCAAAATCACTGCGATGCAAAAAGACTTGTCCCGCAGCGAACCGCAGGCGCCGAAGCCCGAGCCGGCGCCGCCGCAGGCCCCCGGGCCAGCCGCAGGCGGCCAGGCCGTGGAAGTTGGGGGGCCTCCGGGGCCGGAACCCACGCGCTTCGGCGACTGGGAGAAGGCTGGCCGCTGCATCGATTTCTGATTGAATGGGCCGTTGCCGCCGCGCGGACCCTCCGGGTCCGGCAGGACGGTGGCGCATTGCTCGTGGGGGAGACCTTGATGTCGCCGCAGTCGAGACCGCTATCGCCGCACCTCCAGGTGTACCGGCCCATGTACACGATGGTGCTGTCGATGTCGCACCGGATCTCCGGCGTCTTCCAGTCCGTCGGGATGCTGCTGCTGGCTTACTGGCTGGTGGCGGCCGCCAGCGGCGCCGGCGCGTACGCCACGGCCGCCAAGCTGTTCGGCAGTCCGCTCGTCAAGCTCGCCATCGTGGGCTGGATCGTCGCCTTCTGGTTCCACCTGTTCGCGGGGCTCAGGCACCTCGTCTGGGACGCCGGCTACGGTTTCGAGAAGCGGACGGCGCGGCGCAGCGCGCGCCTGGTGGTCGTGCTGGCCTCGCTGGCGTCCCTGTTCACGCTGGCGCTGGCCTGGCGGCACCTGGGAGGTGGCGCATGAGCCTGCGTTCCCCGCTCGGCTATGTACTCGGCCACGGTTCGGCGCGCGAAGGCGTCCACCACTGGTGGCATCTGCGGACAACCTCGGCGGCGCTCGCGGTTCTCGGCATCTGGTTCGTGTTCGCCGTGCTGACGCTGCCCGACCTCGGCCGCGCGAGCGTTGCCGCCTGGCTGGGCAAGCCCTTCAGCGCGGTGCTCATGATGCTGTTCGTCTTCACGACCGTCTGGCACTCGCTGCTGGGCCTGCAGGTCGTGGTGGAGGACTACGTGCGGGGCAAGGGCGCGCGCGTGCTGGTCCTGGTGCTCCTGCGCTTCGTCCACGTCCTGGCCGGCGCGGCCGCGCTGTTCGCCGTGCTCAAGCTGGCGCTTGGAGGCAAGGCATGACCGCCTACCAGTTCGTCGACCACAGCTACGACGTCGTCGTCATCGGCGCCGGCGGCTCGGGCCTGCGCGCCACCATGGGCCTGGCCGAGGCGGGGCTGTCCACGGCCTGCCTGTCCAAGGTGTTCCCGACGCGCAGCCACACGGTGGCGGCGCAGGGCGGCATCAGCGCCGCGCTCGGCAACATGGGCGAGGACGACTGGCGCTTCCACTTCTACGACACCATCAAGGGCTCCGACTGGCTGGGCGACCAGGACGCGATCGAGTTCATGTGCAAGGAGGCGCCGAGTGCGGTGGTCGAACTCGAGCACTTCGGCGTGCCGTTCTCGCGCACCGAGGACGGCCGCATCTACCAACGCCCCTTCGGCGGCATGACCACGCACTACGGCAAGGGCATCGCGCAGCGAACCTGCGCTGCGGCCGACCGTACCGGGCACGCCATGCTGCACACGCTCTACCAGCAGTCGCTGAAGCACAACGCGAACTTCTTCATCGAGTACTTCGCCATCGACCTGATCATGGAGAACGGCGAGTGCCGCGGCGTGGTGGCGCTCGACATGGCCAGCGGGACCCTGCACCGCTTCCGCTCCCACATGACCATCATCGCGACGGGCGGCTACGGTCGCGCCTATTTTTCCTGCACGTCCGCCCACACCTGCACGGGCGACGGCGGCGGCATGGTGCTTCGCGCCGGGTTGCCGTTGCAGGACATGGAGTTCGTGCAGTTCCACCCGACCGGCATCTACGGCGCCGGCTGCCTGATCACCGAGGGCGTGCGGGGCGAGGGCGGCGTCCTCAGGAATTCCACCGGCGAGCGCTTCATGGAACGCTATGCGCCGAATGCCAAGGACCTCGCGTCCCGCGACGTGGTCAGCCGCTCGATGACGATCGAGATCCGCGAGGGGCGCGGCGTCGGTCCGGAGCGCGACCACATCCACCTGCACCTGGAGCACCTCGGCGCCGAGGTGATCAACAAGCGCCTGCCCGGCATCGCGGAGACGGCGCGGATATTCTCCGGCGTCGACGTGACACGGCAGCCGATCCCGGTCCTGCCCACCGTGCACTACAACATGGGCGGCATTCCCTGCAACGTCCACGGCGAGGTGGTCACGCGCCGGGGGGACGATCCCAGCGCGGTCGTGCCGGGCCTGATGGCGATCGGCGAGGCGGCCTGCGTCTCGGTGCACGGGGCCAACCGCCTGGGATCCAACTCGCTGCTCGACATCGTCGTGTTCGGGCGGGCCGCGGCGCGGCGCTGCGCCAGCGTGGTCACCCGCGACGCCACCCACCGCCCGCTGCCGAAGGACGCGGGCGAGCTCGCCGTCAGCCGGCTGGATCGCTATCGCCACGCCGAGGGGCCGCGGCCGACTGCAGAGGTGCGCCTGGAGATGCAGCGGACGATGCAGAACCACGCCGCCGTGTTCCGCACCGGCGAGACGCTCACAGAGGGCTGCGAGCTGCTCGGCCGGGTGTTCGATGCCCTCCCGGACCTCGGCGTCGCCGATCGCTCGATGGTGTTCAACACCGACCTGATCGAGACGCTCGAGCTCGAGAACCTGCTGTTGCAGGCGGCCGCGACGATCAACTCGGCCGTGAATCGCCAGGAGAGCCGGGGCGCCCATGCCCGCGAGGACTTCCCGGACCGCGACGACGTCAACTGGCTGAAGCACACGCTTGCCTGGGTCGGTACCGACGGCAAGGTCTGCATCGACTACCGGCCGGTGCAGCTCAACACGCTGACCGACGAGGTCGAGCGCGTGCCGCCCAAGGCCCGCGTCTACTGAGGCCCAGCCGCGATGCAATGCGTCCATCCGCCATCCGCCATCCGCCATCCGCTTCCGGTTGGCGGCGCACGACTCACGACTCACGACTCACTTCTGGACTAACTTCATGGCCGAATTCCGATTGCCCGCCAATTCGCGCTTCAAGGACGTCCCGGGTCGCAAGCACAAGGCGGCGGCGGGCGCCAGGGACGTCAGGACCTTCCGCATCTATCGCTGGGAGCCGGACAGCGGCGAAAAGCCGCGCGTGGACAGCTTCCAGGTCGACCTCGAGCGCTGCGGGCCGATGGTTCTCGACGCACTGATCAAGATCAAGAACGAGGTCGATTCCTCGCTGACCTTCCGGCGCTCCTGCCGCGAGGGGATCTGCGGGTCCTGCGCCATGAACATCGACGGCGTGAATACGCTGGCCTGCACGAAGGCCATCGAGGACGTCAACGGGGAGGTGCGGATCTTCCCGCTGCCGCACCTGCCGGTCGTGAAGGACCTCGTCCCCGACCTGACGAACTTCTACGCGCAGTACGCCTCGGTAAAGCCCTGGCTGCAGACCCGGACGCCTGCGCCGCCGGATCGCGAGCGGCTGCAGTCGGCCGAGGACCAGGAGAAGATCGACCGCCCCAGCGCGTGCATCCTGTGCGCCTGCTGCTCGACCAGCTGCCCGAGCTACTGGTGGAACAGTGACCGCTACCTCGGTCCGGCCGCGCTGCTCGCCGCGTATCGCTGGATCGTCGACACGCGCGACGAGGCCACCGGCGAGCGCCTCGACGAGCTCGAGGATCCGTTCCGGCTGTATCGCTGCCACACCATCATGAACTGTACCGAGGCCTGTCCGAAGGACCTCAACCCCGCGCGCGCCATAGCCGAGATCAAGAAGACGATGGCCGAGCGGCAGTATTGAGGCCCGCGTGATCGCCCCCGCACCGTCCCTCGGCAGGCTGCGCTGGCAATGCCGGCGGGGGATGAAGGAGCTGGATGTCCTGCTCGAGCGCTGGCTCGACCGGCATTACGCCGCGGCCGGGGCCGAGCGTCGCGAGGCCTTTCACCGCCTGCTCGAGGCCCAGGATCCCGAGCTCGTGGCCTGGCTGTTCGGGCGGGAGCGCCCCGTGGACCCGGCGGTGGCGGCGCTGGTCGATGAGCTCCTGGAACGTCCGGGTTGAGCCCGCCCCCTGCGTCGGGCTGGGCCGGCTTGCCGGGGTCCTGCACCTGGGCGCGGCCCTGGCGCCCTGGGCTGCCGGGTGCACGCCGCTGCTGGCCGCGGCCCTGTCGGCGGCCTGCCTGGTGACGCTGCCCGCCACGCTCGCCGCGCTGCCCGGCAGGCGCTGTGCGATCCGGGCGCTCGCCTGCCTGGACGGCGCCTGGTCGGCGCTCCTGTCCGACGGACGGGACGTCGCCGTCGAGGTGGACGGCGCCACGCGGGTCTTCGCCGGGCTGGTGGTGTGTCGTCTCGCCGCCGGCAACCGGCATTACGACTGGTGGTTGCCCGGATACGCAATTCCCGCAGGGGATTTCCGCAGGTTCAAGGTTGCTGTGCGCTGCATCAGGCAGGGTGAACCCGGGCCCAGTTGATAGAATCCACGCGTTTGCCACGACAGGAGGCAGTTCTGGGCGCTTCGCCGCGACGTCTCGCGAACTATTCCCGTCCCGGGCGGTCTATTCGGGCGTGGATACGGCAGGCGCCTTGCTGATCAATTTGCCCACGGGGACCGACACTGGCGATCTCTCCTTGGTCCGTCGCGTCCAGAAGGGCGACAAGGCGGCGTTCGACGCGCTCGTGCTGAAGTATCAGCACAAGGTGTTGAAGCTGGTACAGCGCTACGTGCGCGATCCTTCCGAGGCCGAGGACGTGGTGCAGGACGCCTTCATCAAGGCCTACCGGGCGCTGCCGGCGTTTCGGGGCGACAGCGCGTTCTACACCTGGCTGTATCGCATCGCCATCAACACCGCCAAGAACGCCCTGGTGTCCGCCGGGCGCCGGCCGATGAGCTTCGACCTCGACGCCCAGGACGCGGCGGGCGCCGACTTCCAGGCGCGGCTCAAGGACACGGACACGCCCGAGCGGTTGCTGCTGACCGAAGAGATCCGCACCACCGTCAACCGGGCAATCGATGGGCTGCCGGAAGACCTCAGGACGGCGATCGTCCTGCGGGAGCTCGAGGGGCTCAGCTACGAAGAGATCGCGCGCACCATGGAATGCCCGGTGGGCACGGTGCGCTCGAGGATATTTCGCGCACGCGAGGCGATCGACCGCCACCTCAAGGGGGTGTTCGAGGGCGGCCTCGGGCGAGACGGAGAAGACGCATGACCGATACGCTCAAGGAACAACTTTCCGCTTTCCTCGATGGCGAACTGCCGGAAGCCGAGACCACGCTGCTGCTGAAGCGGCTCGAGCGGGATGACGACCTGAAAGGCACGTTGTCGCGCTATTCGCTGATCGGCGCGGTGCTGCGCACCGATGGCGACGTGCCCGCCGCGCAGCATGTCGCGGCGCGGGTCAGTGCCGCGATCGCGCGGGAGCCGTCGCTGGACCGGGCCCGCCGGCCAGTTGGGCCGCCGCGCTGGGTCCGGCCCGCCGCCGGCCTGGCGCTGGCCGCCAGCGTCGCGATGGCGACCATCGTCCTGTTGCCGCAGTGGCTCAGTGAAGGCGGGGGAACGGTCATCGTCGCATCGACGGGCGCCGACACGGCCGCTACCGCCGGCGGCGGCAGCATGCTGGCCGGTACGCAGGTCGTGCCGGTGGTTGCCGCTCCCGACGAGCCGGCCCAGACCTATACGACGCCACAGGCGGCGCCCGAAGCGGCGGTGGTCCTGTCCCCGGCGCAGCTGGCCTCCTACCTGGTCGCGCACAGCGAGTACACCTCGCCGCTGTCCCGCAGCAGCCTGGTCACGGGCGCGATGACCGACGAGGCGCCCGCGGCCGACGCGCCGGGCCCGGCCGAGGGCAGCAACTGATGATTCGCCGCGTCCCGGCCATCGTGCTGGCGGCCTGCCTGGCCGGGGTGCCGGCGGTCGGGATCGCGGATGACGGGCCGGCATGGCTGGAGCGCATGTCGAGGACGCTCGACACGGCGAGCTACGTCGGCGAATTCCACCTGGAAGGCCGCGGCTACGCGGAGCGCATGCACATCGTGCATTGCGTCCGCGATGGCCGTGTCAGCGAGCGGCTCGTCTCCCTGTCGGGCACCGGCCGCGAGCTGGTGCGCGACGGCGACGAGGTCACCGCCTACCTGCCCGACAAGCGACTTGCGGTGATCGAGCGTCGGCGGGAGCGCGACGGCCTGCTCGGCGTGCTGCCGCGCTATGGCGCCGAGCTGGAGCAGTGGTATGAAGTCCGCCTCGAGACCCGCACGCCCGAGCTGAACGGCCGGCCGGCCGCCGTGGTGACGGTCCGGCCGCGCGACGGCTATCGCTTCGGCCACCGCCTGTGGATCGACGAGGCCACCGCCATGCCGGTGCGCACCGAGTTGCTCGACGCGTCGGGCGCGGTCGTGGAACGCCTGCGGTTCACGCGGCTCGAGCTTCGCAACAACATCCCGGAATCGAGCCTGCAGCCCGGCGTGGACAAGTCGCAGTTCCGCTGGGTCCGGCAGGCGGCCCATTCGACCGATGAGGCGGCAGCCTGGGCCATCCGCCAGCCGCCCCCGGGGTTTCGCATGTCCGCCAGCTCGGTCCGGGACATCGCCGGGGTGCCGTCGCCGGTCAGCCAGCTGGTGCTGTCCGACGGGCTGGCGTCGGTGTCGGTGTTCATCCACGCACCGGCCGCCGGCAAGCAGCCGACCGAGGGGACGGGCCGGGCGGGCGCCGCCTCCACGTTCTCGGCCGTGGTCCAGGGGCAGCAGGTCACGGCCGTGGGCGAGGTGCCGCCGCAGACCTTGAAGGCCATCGTCAGCAGCATCGTGCGCCAGGAATGACGACCGGGCGGGAACCCCCGCGGCTGGTGCTGTATTCGCGCGCGGGCTGCGCGCTCTGCGACGAGATGGCCGGGGAACTGGCGGCGTGGCTCGCCGGCCGGCCGTATTCGGTCGAGGTCAGGGACGTCGACGCCGATCCCGTCGCCCAGGCACGCTTCGGGCTGATGGTCCCGGTGCTGCTCGTGGACAGCCAGCCGGCCTGCAGCGGGCGCCTCGATACGGACCTGGTGGACGAATTGCTCACGTCCTGACCAGGTCGCCCCGGGCCGGATGCTACAATTGACCGGTTTTACACCCCCCATCCCTGACCGCACCGTTTCCGGCACCACACCTCAATGCAGCACATCCGCAATTTCTCGATCATTGCGCACGTCGACCATGGCAAGTCGACGCTCGCCGATCGACTCATCCAGATCTGCGGGGGTCTGGCGAACCGCGAAATGCAGGAGCAGGTGCTCGATTCCATGGACCTCGAGCGCGAGCGGGGCATCACCATCAAGGCGCAGTCGGTCACGCTGAACTACCGCGCGCAGGACGGCGTCACCTACCAGCTCAACTTCATCGACACCCCGGGGCACGTGGATTTCTCCTACGAGGTCTCGCGCTCGCTGGCGGCCTGTGAGGGCGCGCTGCTGGTCGTCGATGCCGCGCAGGGCGTCGAGGCCCAGAGCGTGGCAAATTGCTACACCGCGCTAGAGCAGGGCCTCGAGGTCGTGCCGGTCATCAACAAGATCGACCTGCCCTCGGCGGACCCGGACCGGGTCATCCGCGAGGTCGAGGACATCATCGGCATCCAGGCGACCGATGCGGTGCGCGTGAGCGCCAAGACCGGCCAGAACGTGCCGGAGCTGCTGGAGTACCTGGTGCAGAGGATCCCGCCGCCGCAGGGCGATCCGGCCGAGCCCCTGCAGGCGCTGATCGTCGACTCCTGGTTCGACAACTACGTCGGGGTCGTGTCGCTGGTGCGCATCGTCAACGGCGTGCTGAAGCGCGGCGACAAGATCCGCGTCATGTCGACCGGGCGCGCCTGGGAAGCGGACCGGCTGGGGCGCTTCACCCCGAAGCGGACCGACGGCGAGCAGCTCTCCGCCGGCGAGGTCGGCTGGGTCAGCGCCGGCATCAAGGAGATCGGCGGGGCGCCGGTCGGCGACACGATCACCCACGAGGCGCGGCGCTGCGCGCAGCCGCTGCCGGGTTTCAAGTCGGTCAAGCCACGGGTCTTCGCCGGGCTTTTCCCGGTCAGCACGGACGACTACGAGTCCTTCCGCGACGCGCTGCAGAAGCTGCGACTGAACGACTCCGCGCTGAGCTTCGAGCCCGAGGTGTCGGTGGCGCTCGGCTTCGGTTTCCGCTGCGGGTTCCTCGGCCTGTTGCACATGGAGATCGTCCAGGAAAGGCTCGAGCGCGAATACGACATGGACCTGGTCACCAGCGCGCCGACCGTCGTCTACGAGGTCGCGCAGACGGACGGCAGCGTCATCTATGTCGACAACCCGTCGCGCCTGCCGCCGGCGAACAGCATCCTGGAGCTGCGCGAGCCGGTCATCGTCGCCAACATCCTCGTGCCGCCGGAGCACGTCGGCGGCGTGCTCAAGTTGTGCCAGGACAAGCGTGGCGTGCAGAAGAAGATGCTGCAGCTCGGCGCG
>DATHZW010000402.1:0-2229 GCA_035458405.1 Steroidobacteraceae bacterium
GTACTTTTCCAGGCCGATCTGCAGGGACTCGATGGTCTCCATGTCCATATGGTTCGTGGGCTCGTCCATGAGCATGACGTTGGGGCGGGTGAGCATCAGCTTGCCGTAGATCATGCGGCCCTTCTCGCCGCCGGAAAGCACCCTCACCGGCTTCTTCACGTCATCGCCGGAGAACAGCAGGCGGCCCAGGGTGGCGCGCACGATCTGGTCGTCGTCGGCCTTGCCCGTCCAGGTCGACATCCAGCTGAACAGGTCCGTCTTCTCGTCGAATTCCGCCTGCGGGTCCTGCGGCATGTAGCCGGGTTGCGCGTTTTCCACCCAGCCGACGCTGCCCCGGGTCGGCGTCAGCTCGCCGGCGAGGCAGCGCATGAGCGTGGTCTTGCCGATGCCGTTGGGGCCGATGATGGCGACCCGCTGGCCGGCCTCGATGGTGAAGCTGAGCTCCGAGAACACGTCTGCGTCCGCGCCGGGGTAACGAAAGGCCAGCTTGTCCGCGGTCACGGTAGAGCGGTACAGCTTCTTGCCCTGCTCGAAGCGGATGTAGGGATTCTGACGCGACGACGGCCGGATCTCCTCGATCTTGATCTTCTCGATCTGCCGCCGTCGCGAGGTGGCCTGCCGCGCCTTGGAGGCGTTCGCCGAAAAGCGTCGCACGAATTCCTGCAGGTCCGAGATCTGCTCCTTCGCCCTGGCATTGGCGGTCTCGACGCGCTGCCGGGCCTGGACCGAGGCCAGCATGAAGTCGTCGTAGTTGCCGGGATAGATCTTGAGCTGCTGGTAGTCCAGGTCGGCGATGTGGGTGCACACCTGGTTCAGGAAGTGCCGGTCGTGGCTGATGATGATCATCGTCGCGTCGTAGTCGTTGAGCGCCCGCTCCAGCCAGCCGATCGAGTGGATGTCGAGGTTGTTGGTCGGCTCATCGAGCAACAGCACGTCGGGCCGGGAGAACAGCGCCTGCGCGAGCAGCACGCGCAGCTTCAGCCCGGGCGGCACTTCGCGCATGGCCAGGTCGTGCTGCGACTCGTCGATGCCGGCGTCGATGAGGAGGCTGCCGGCGCGGGCCTCGGCGGTGTAGCCGCCGTACTCGGCGAACTGGCCCTCGAGCTCGGCGGCCCGCATGTAGTCGGCGTCGGTCGCCTCCGGGTCGGCATAGATGCGGTCACGCAGCTGCATCGCCCGCCACATCTCGGCGTGCCCCTGCATCACGACGTCGAGCACGCGTTCGTCCTCGTAGGCGAACTGGTTCTGGTTGAGCTTGCCCAGGCGCATGCCGGCCTGTAGCGCGATGTCGCCGGCGCTGGGTTCGAGCTCCCCGCCGAGCATCTTCATCAGCGTCGACTTGCCGGCGCCGTTCGCGCCGATCAGCCCGTAGCGGTTGCCGTCGGAGAACTTGACCGTGACGTGCTCGAACAGCGGCCTGGCGTCGAACTGGATGGCGAGGTTGGTCGTGGACAGCATGATGATCGCGTCGTCGTGAGCAGCACGGCCGGTGGAGCCGCGCTCGCTGTGTTGCGAAAGGGGTGGGCGAGGGTCGCGCCTCGCGTCGGGGGCGCGATTCTAGCCGAGGCGGAGCCGCGGGGGGCGGATTCCCGGCACGCCGCCGGCGAGGCCGCGGCCGTGTCGGGCCCCGTCGATTCGGCGGGCGTCAGGCCGCGGTCAGACGACCTGCCAGAGGATCATCAGCATCCCGAACAGGCTCACGGTCCAGGCGATGGTACGCACCCAGGTTATGCCGGCGATGTAGATCAGTGCGTAGGCGATGCGCCCGTAGAGGAACAGCTGCGCGCCAAGCACCGTGGCGTCGTTGCTGACGGCGGCCGCATTGGCCAGCAGGACCAGCGCCGCGAAGGGCAGCAGGCTCTCGAGCATGTTGCGGTGGGCGCGCTGTGCGCGACCGACCCAGCCCTTGCCCTCCACCGGCGTCTCGCGGTTGCCGACCAGCACCGGCAGCGAGAACTGGCTCGTTGCGCCGACGATTGCCACCAGCAACTGCGCGAGGGTCAGGGCGACGGTCCAGGCCAGCAGCGTGAGTTCTGTTCCCATCGGGTGTCTCCACTATGCGTTTCGACCGTCATGCACGGCCAGCTGGACGCAAACTTTACCCCGCTGGTCCCCGCGTCGGGCCGACGATCGTCGGCGGTCGGGCAATCCATACGCCATGCGCATTGTTATCAATTAATCAATGCATTGGAAATATCCGGGCGGGCATTGCAGACTTGCCGGTCTCCT
>DATHZW010000403.1:0-2167 GCA_035458405.1 Steroidobacteraceae bacterium
GCTCAGCAGCCTGCTCCTGATCGGCCTGTTGCTGCTGGTCGTCCCGCTGGCGCTGGCCGTGCTGCAGGCCTCCACGCAGCTCGGCCGGCTGGCCCAGGACACCGATCGCCTGGTCCGTCAGGGCGTCGAGCTCAGCGGCCGGACCCAGGCGCTGTTTCGCTACCTGATCGCCTACGAGCGCTCCGCGAATCTCTATCTGCTGCTGAACGACCCGCGGCTGCTCGAGGCCACCCGCGCCACCCGCGAGCAGATCGCGGAAACGACCGAAGGACTCGCCGGGCTGCCGATGCCCGAGGATGGGCCCGACCGCCTCAGCGCCCTGCGCCGCGCCACGCCGGCGGTCCTGGGCCTGCTCGAGTTCACCCTGCCGAATGATCCCGACCGGGCCAGTCGCCTGGCGGAACGCCTCGATCAGCTGAACGAGGCGGCCAACGCGGTCTCCGCCGGGGCCAACCAGGCGCTCGAGGCGCAACTGGCCGCGCTGGAAAGGCGCGCCGCCGATACGCGGCGCCAGCTGTTCCTGTGGCTGGTGGCGCTGGTCCCGGCCTTCCTGGCGATGGGGCTGGCCTTCGCGGTATCGGTGCTGCGGCCCCTGCGGCGCGTGGACCGCGCGATCACGGAACTGGGCCGGGGCACCTTCTCCAGCCCGATCGCGATTACCGGTCCGTCCGACATTGAGGCGCTCGGTCGCCAGCTGGAGTGGCTGCGCGTCAGGCTACTGGAGCTGGCACAGGAGAAAAATCGCTTCCTGCGGCACATGTCGCACGAGTTGAAGACGCCGCTGGCGAACATCCGCGAGGGCACGGAACTGCTGCTGGACGGCGCGGTGGGGCAGATCGACGCGCAGCAGCGCGAGGTCGCCGACATCATGCGCGAGAACTCGCTGCGGCTGCAGCAGCTGATCGAGAACCTGCTGTCCTACAGCGCCTGGCAGTCGCAGGTGTCGGGACTCGAGCTGTCCGACTTCACCCTGGGCTCGGTCGTCGCCGGCGCTTTCCGCGCGCAGCGCCTGACCATCACGTCCCGCCGCATCAAGGCGAAGCTGGAGATCGAGCACCTGGTCCTGCACGCCGACCAGGCCAAGATCCGCCTCGTGCTGGACAACCTGCTGGCCAACGCCCTGAAATTCACGCCCGAGGGCGGTACGATTACGGTCCGGGCCCGGCGACTGGCGTCCGGTATTGTGATCGACTTCGCGGATACCGGACCGGGCGTACACCCGCGGGACCGCGAGCGTATTTTCGAGGCCTTCTACACCGGCACCACGCCACAGGCGGGGCCGCTCAAGGGATCGGGTATAGGCTTGTCGATCGTCGCAGAGTTCGTAGCCGCCCATGAAGGGCGCGTGGAGTTAGTCAGCGGTGAGTTCCCTGGCGCTCATTTCCGTATCCACCTGCCGCTGTCCGTCTTGGTCGAGCGGCCCGATGAGTCACGGGCTCATGCGTAGGACGATCACGCTCCTGGGACCCGCGCGGCTGCTCAGCCTGAGCGCCGGTTGCTCGGTCACAGATGGCTGGGGGCAGGGACCAGGCAAGACAGCCCCGGCACCGGCCACGCCAGCGCTGACGGCCGAGGCTGCGGCGACGCTCGACCACCTGGCCCTGCTGGATCGGCTGGCCCGCGCCACCCCGGCCGATCAGGCCGAGATCGCTGGCGCGGCCAAGCGCACGTCCACCCTGAATCCGACCTTCACCAACCAGTTGCGCTACGCGCTGGTGCTGGGGCTGCCGGGCCATGTCGGCAGCGATCCCGTCGCCGCGCGAGCCGCCCTGGGTGTGCTGCTGGCCACGCCGGAGGACCTGCTGCCGGCCGAACGCGCCCTGGCCTACATGACGCTGCAGGACGTGAACGCCCGGGTGGCGCTGCTGAGCGAGAACGAGCGGCTGGTCGCCGAGGCCGGTCGCGGCGACAAGGAACGCCAGAACCTGAACCGGCGCCTGCAGGCCGCGGCGACGGAAAACGCTCAGTTGAAGCAGGACCTGGACGCGGCGCTGGCCAAGCTGGAAGCGGTGGCCGATCTGGAACGCAGCCTGGCCGAGCGCCAGGCCCAACCCAAGGGCTCGCCGCCATGAACCCGCCGCTGGGCCGCCGGCCACGCGTCATCCTGGTCGACGACGACCCGGGCCTGCTGCGCCTGCTGACGCTGCGCCTGAAGTCGGAGGGCTAC
>DATHZW010000404.1:0-4484 GCA_035458405.1 Steroidobacteraceae bacterium
CCCAGCCGACAGTCGTGATGCGCGGCGCCATCCCCACACCCGTGACCGTGCGGCGGGAATTGTTGCCGAACGCGTCGTAGGCAAGGTCGATGGTCACCTGCCAGCGCGGGTCGCCCGGCTCCACTTGCTGGCGTGTCAGGCGACAAGCCGACATGTCCCAGGCCTGCGACCGGCTGCGCGTGACCGGATCGCCGCCGGCGAGGCTGTGCCGGGCGGTGACCCGTGTCGTGCCCGGCCTGCCGAGGCACCAGTGGGTCGTGTCGTTCAGGAGCGACTCGTGATGGATTCTCTCGCTACGCGTTGCGCCAGGATTCTCGCCACCGGCCCCTTCCGTCACGGCGATCCTGAAGTCGGTGGCCTGGCCCGAGATCGGATCAATCGCATCGACGTTGACGCTGATCGTCGTGTGCGCCCCGCCGCCGGCACTGCTGTAGGGGTCGAACCGCGTTTCACGACTCGAGGAGACGTAGGGGGAGTACCGCGCCACATGCCCGCTCCCGTGAGTGAGCGTCGCCCAGTCGCGGCTGGTCTCCCGAACCACCCGGCCGTTGGACAGCTTCACGACCTGGCGCGCGCTGCGCCCGGCAAAGGGGTGGTCCTGCCGGTACTCGTCCTCGAACACCAGGCCCGGGGACGGCGCAACCTCGGATGCCACACGTCGCGCAAACCCAAGGTCCCCACGTCCTGTCAGGTCGCTGCGCAATCCCGCGTAGGCATAGCTCGTGACGGCCATCGAATCGAGACCGGAGCCGTCGCTCACGGACAGCCGCGACACGACCGGACGCCCATCCTGCAGGTCGCGCTGGGGATAGACGGCGTCCGAGTATTTCGTATGAATGTTCGGGTCGGTGGTCAGCGCATACTCGAAACGCGAGGCGACGCCGAAACCATCGGTGACGGACAGCAGCAGGTCCGGCACCGGACCCTCGTGCAGTCGATAGCCCAGCCGTGGCCCGGCCCGGGTCGCAAGGTCCTGCAGCCCGTCGCCGTCGAGATCCGCCACCACCACCGTCGATGGCGATCCATGCGCCACGCCGGTGTCCATGACTGGCAGCAGGTGGTCGCCGGCCGATTGCACGACTTTCCAGGTCGACGACGTGTCGCCGTAGAGCAGGTCGTCCTTGCCGTCGGCATTCCAGTCGATGACGGAGATCGCGTGGCGCAGCGTGCCGTAGGCAGGACCGGCGATTTCGAGGCCGCGGGGACCGGTGACGAGGCACCCGCTGAAACGAACCCGCCAGCGGCCCTGGTAGTGCGGATAGGCAATGTCGGTACAGCCGTCGCCGTTGATGTCTGCCGGCACGGCCCCCGAGATGGCGCTCTCGAACGACTCGCTCGTCCTCTCGTCCGCCGAGATCCTGGCGAGCGAGTAGTTCTCGTTCATCAGCAGGTCTTCGCGGCCGTCGCCGTCGAGGTCGATGCGCTGCCCCGGGCGGCCAAGGAATTCCCCGCCTTCCGCGTAGTCGTAACCGGCGGTGTATCCCTGTTCGTAGAGCACGACCGGCGATCCTGAGAAACCCAGGCCGGGCCTGTTGTAGCGCGCGCGAACCTGCAGGAGATTGCCTGACGTGCCAACCATCTCCGTATAGGCAAGGTCCGACAGGCCGTCGCCATCGAGGTCGACGCCGCGGAAATCGCCATCGGTCGCAGCGATGCCGGTCTCGACGACCCTGTCGAGCCCGTTCGAACCGCCGAGGACCACCTGCCATCGCCTGCCTGCGGAGACCAGCAGGGCGTCCCGTGCCCCGTCACCGTCGTAGTCGAGCGGCACGCCGACGCCGTTCGGCGCCGCGATCCCGGTATCGACTTCAGTGCCATATCCACCCGTGGCGACCGCGAGCCGAAAGTGCACCGTCGCGGCATCCAGAGAACCGCCCGCCCAGACCAGGTCGTCGCGGCCGTCACCATTCACATCTGCTGCCCACCAGCGCTTGGGCTCGGCGATCCAGGCGTTGCCGCCCAGGGTCACCGGGTGTGAGGACTCCTGCCCCAGGCCGGGCCGGCCGTCCTGCCAGCCCAGCAGGGTCGGCGCGAGGCATTCGGTCGCGCCGACGCCGCACTCACGCAGCGACACCAGCCGACTCCGGCCGGCCGTCGACAGCAACGGCCCGTAGTCGAGCTCATGGCGTTTCAATACCGAGCCGTTGTGGAGCAGGTCGATTTGCGCCAGGCGGACAATCTGCCTGATCGGCGATCCAGCCACATAGCTGAGGTCCGCCTCCTGGGCTGGCCGATTCTCGTACGTGAAGACCAGCTCATGGGTCGGCGCAAGCCCTCGGGAGGGGTTGCCGTTGTAGCGGACGCTGGCGATGCGGAAACTTCCTGTGGCCGCATCCTCCGTATAGCGGAAGTCGATCGTATTGCCGGCGCGATCGCGCACCTGGTTGAGTGCCCAGGCCCGCGGCGTCCACAGCTTCCCGGACCAGTCGATCCTGGAATCCGCCGTCGCGCCGTACTCGAGCAACAAGCCGTCAGCCGCCTCGACCAGGAAATACTGCGGACCGGCACCCGCCACTCCGTAGGAACGGATTCGGGCAAACGAGTCGATCTCCGTCCGGTACTCGGCGCCGGCGCTGCCATAAGTCAGGCCATTGACGACGACCAGCCGATGACCGTCGAGACAGAACCGGTCGGATCGGGATTGCGTCACCGGTCCGGCAACGCCGTCCAGAGCGATCGTTCGCCGGCAGCGCGATATCGAGGACAACCCCCCGACCGTCCAGCCCGCGCCAAGCATGCCGCCGGCAACCGTATGCCGGTATTCCAGGGACAGCTGCGGAGCGAGCCCGTTGGTTCCGGGCGGCAGGTCGAGCGGAATCGAATACCGGGCCTCACCGGCAGGCGAGACCTGTGCATGGCCCGGGCTGCGCCCCACCGCGGCGCCGGCGGGCGCCGCTGGCGCAGGCTCCTCCGGCGACGGGCGCACCGGTTCTATCGGTTCGTCGATGTAGCGCGAAATCGGTGCCGCGATTGCGAGCCCCGGAGATCCCACCAGCCAGATCAGGAATACCCCGGCCACCCGGAGCAGCAGTGCCCGCAAACCGTACATGCCCGACCTCCCTGTCGCGCTCCGCCGCCGCTCGCGGCGCTTTCTCACCCGGCACCGGCAACAGTCCATGTGCCGGAAGCCAGCGCGCCACCGAAGCGCGCCTGGAGGTGAACTTAAGCGGAGGTGGGGGCCTGCGGGGCTAGAGGGAGGTCTTTCGCAACGAACGGGTCACAAAGGGCACGCGCCGCAGCCATCACCCGAAATGCAGGACGATGATCGCGGCGATGAAGATCCGGTAGAGCGTGAACGGCAGCAGGCCGATCTTCTCGATCACCTTCAGCAGCACGTGGATGCAGGCGTAGCCGGTGATCGCCGACACGACCAGGCCGAGCAACATCATCTGCCAGTCCACGGCCTCGTCCGCCGACAGCAGCTTCAGCAGCTCGTAGGCCCCGGCCATCGCGATGCCTGGCACCGCGAGCAGGAAGGAGAAGCGCGCCGCTGCGGAGCGCGTCAGGCCGAGCCCGAGCCCGGCGGTAATGGTGATCCCCGAGCGCGACGTGCCCGGCATCAGCGACAGCGCCTGCGCGCAGCCGATGATCACGGCCTGCCGCCAGCCGACGGAATACTCGTCCAGCGACTGCCTGCCCAGCTTGTCGGCCAGCCACATCAGGATGCCGAAGAAGGTCAGCGTGCCGGCGACGAACAACGGGTTGCGCAGGTGCTCCTCGATCGCGCCGCCGAAGGCCAGCCCGACGACGCCAACGGGAATGGTTCCGAGGATCACGCACCAGGCCAGCCGCGAGTCGGGCGTCGCTTCGCGGCGCTTCAGCGAGGTGAACCAGGCCAGCGTCATCGCCGTGAGCGGGCGGCGGAAGTAGGCGACCACGGCGACGAGCGTGCCGACGTGCAGCGCGACGTCGAAGGCCATGCCCTGGTCCTGCCAGCCGAAGAAGTGCGGGATCAGGATCAGGTGGCCGGAACTCGAGATCGGCAGGAACTCCGACAATCCCTGCACGATGGCGAGAATGATGGCCTGAATCGGATCCACGTTGCCTAACCTCAGAGTGTCGCCGCGAGGTCGCGAAATGCGAACCCGCTGAGCGGCTCGTCGAGCCCGCGCGTCAGCGCCATGACCTTGAACCGCTCGCCCATCTCGCCCGGCATGACCAGCGTCGAGGCCGCCTGCGCCAATCTTGCCCGACCCACGGCGTCGAGTCCCTCCCCGGCGGCGGCCAGCTCGCGATCCAGCCCCGCGGCCAGCAGGAAATGCGCCTGCGTGCTGAACCCGCCCACGGCGAGCCCGGCTTCGGCCCCCGCCTCGGCGAGCTCGGTGAAGTCGACCCAGGCGGTGATGTCCTGCAGCCCGGGATTCGACAACACGTGCTCCACGCGCCGGTGGCGGAAGAACCCGCACAGCGATCCGCCGGAGCGCGACGGGTGGTAGTAATGCACGCGGGCCAGGCCGTAGTCCACGAACAGCATCGCACCCTGC
>DATHZW010000405.1:0-2082 GCA_035458405.1 Steroidobacteraceae bacterium
GGCCCGCAGGTGATGCGCGGCTACTGGAACCGGCCGGAGGAGACGGAGAAGGTCATGCTGCCGGGCGGCTGGCTGCGCACCGGCGACGTCGGGCGCATGGACGAGAAGGGCCTGACCTATATCGAGGACCGCAAGAAGGACATGATCCTGGTGTCCGGCTTCAACGTCTACCCGAACGAGATCGAGGGCGTGGTTGCCCAGATGCCCGAGGTGCTCGAGGTGGCCGCCGTCGCCCAGGACGATCCAAAGTCCGGCGAGGTCGTCGCGCTGTTCGTGGTGAGGAAGGACCCGTCGCTGACCAAGGAGCAGATCGTCGCCTTCTGCAAGAAGGACCTGACCGGCTACAAGGTCCCGCGAGCCGTCTACTTCAAGGACGAGCTGCCGAAGACCAACGTCGGCAAGATCCTGCGCCGCGACCTCAGGGACGAGTTGAAGAAACCGGCGGCCTAGCCGCCGCGAATTTGCGCGGACTCGATGAACCGGCGGCCGGGCCGGTCCTCGCGTGCCGCGTCGACCAGCGTCGCCGCCACGTCGCGCGCCTCGACCGGGCGGTAGGTCCTGGGCGTCGCCCAGGCGAAGCGCTTGGCGATCTCCTCGCCCAGGCGGAATTCCTGGCGATCCCCCAGCAGCAGCGACGGCCGGACGATGGTCACGGACGGGTAACCCAGCGCCAGGACGGCCTGTTCCAGCTCGCCCTTCACGCGACTGTAGAAGACGCTCGACCCGGCGTCGGCGCCGAGGGAGCTGACCAGGAGGAAATGCCGCGCGCCGGCATCGAGCGCGAGGCGCGCGATGGCGAGCGGGTAGTCGTAGTCGACGCGACGGAATGCCTCGCGCGATCCGGCCTTCCTGATGGTCGTGCCCAGCGCGCAGATGACCTGGTCCACCGCAAACAGCGCGCGCTGCTCCTCCAGCCGGTCGAAGTCCACCACGGCGAAACGGACCTTGCGATCGTGACGCGATGAATCGGCAGGCATGCGGCGCACCAGCGCCGTGACCGCGGAAACCGTCTCGTCCGCGGCCAGCCGTGCCAGGCATTCTCCGCCGACGAGGCCGGTGGCGCCGGCGAGCAGAACGCGGCGGATCGCCAAGTCCGGCGCTACCCGCCGCGCTTGTCGCGGCTGCGCTTCAGTGAACGGCCGGCCACCAGCCGCGAGGCGACGGCATCGCCCTTGTCCGCCGCGCGACCGATGCCGGCGGTGATCAACCGCTCGGCCTGCTGCGGGCCGATCCAGTTGACGATGGTCACCCACTTGCCCTTTTCCAGGTCCTTGTAGTGCTGGAAGAAGTGCGCCATCTGCTCGGTCAGAATGACCGGCAGGTCCTTGTAGCTCTTCACGCCCTTGTAGAAGGGGTGCAGCTTGTCGGCAGGCACGGCGACGATCTTCTCGTCGGGACCTGCCTCGTCCTTCATCAGCAACGCGCCCACCGGCCGGCAGCGGATGATGGCGCCGGGAACGACCGGCACCTGGCCGACGACGATGACATCCACCGGGTCGCCGTCCTCGGACAGCGTATGCGGCACGAAACCGTAGTTGCCCGGGTAGTACATGGCCGTGTGCAGGAAGCGGTCGACCCGCAGCACGCCGGAGTCCTTGTCGAGCTCGTACTTCACCGGCACGCCGCCCTGCGGGATCTCGATCAGGACGTTGATGTCGCGCGGCGGGTCCTCGCCGATCGTGATCTTGTCGATGTCCATGGGGAGTCAGCCTTTCAGTCGCCTTCGAGGGGGTGTGAGTCGTGAGTCGTGAGTCGAAAAGACTACCGGAACCTTCCTACAACTCACCACTCACCACTCACGACTCACTATCCGCCCCGATGATACGCCGGGCTCAACTCGTGCACCGCCGCCACCATCGCGCCGGCGTGTTCCGGGTTCACGTCCGGGTGGATGCCGTGGCCGAGGTTGAACACGTGACCGTGCCCGGTTCCGAAACTGGCCAGCACGCGGCCCACTTCCTCGCGGATGGACTCCGGCGGCGCATAGAGCACGCAGGGATCGAGGTTGCCCTGCAGCCCGACCTTGCCCTCGGTCAGCGCGCGCGCGTCGGCCAGGTCCGTGGTCCAGTCCACGCCCAGCGC
>DATHZW010000406.1:0-2473 GCA_035458405.1 Steroidobacteraceae bacterium
GCGGTCGTGGGTCACGCAGATGACCGTTCCCGGGTACTGCTCGAGGAACTTCTCCAGCCAGGCGACCGACTCGGCATCCAGGTGGTTGGTCGGCTCGTCGAGCAGCAGCATGTCGGGCTTGGACAGCAGCAGCCGGCAGAGGGCGACCCGGCGCTTCTCGCCGCCGGAGAGGTGCTCGATGCGCGCATCCCAGGCGGGCAGGCGCAAGGCGTCGGCGGCGATGTCGAGTTGCCGTTCGAGGTTGTGTCCGTCGACCGTGGCCAGGAACGCCTCGAGCTCGCCCTGCTCGGTGGCCAGCTTGTCGAAGTCGGCGCCGTCCTCGGCGTAGGCGGCGTAGATCTCGTCGAGCCGGGCGAGGGCGTCCTGCACCGGCCGGACCGATTCCTCGACGATGGCGCGCACGTCCTTGCCGGGATCCAGCTGCGGTTCCTGCGGCAGGTAGCCGATCTTGATGCCCGGCTGCGGGCGCGCCTCGCCCTCGATCTCGGTGTCGAGTCCCGCCATGATCCGCAGCAGCGTGGACTTGCCCGATCCGTTCAGCCCGAGCACGCCGATCTTGGCGCCCGGGAAGAACGACAGAGAGATGTCGCGCAGGATGTGGCGCTTGGGGGGCACGATCTTGCCCACCCGGTTCATGGTGTAGATGAATTGAGCCATGGTTTCGCAGGCTGGGGTCTGGAATGAAGGTCGCGGATTATCGGTCAACGGCTGCTGCGGCGCCACCGTGCGGTCCGGGGGGCTGTGATACGCTGATAACAAGCCTCTGGAGACCCTCTGCGTGAATTCCGGCCCGCCTTCCAGGACCGCGCTGGTCCATGGCGACGAGATCGCCCGTTACGGCTTTGGCGAGGGCCATCCCTTCGGCCCGGACCGCCACGAAGCCTTCATGCGCGAGGCGCGCGCCGAGGGGCTCGTCGAGCAGGTCACGTCGCTGTCGCCGCGACCGGCGACCCAGGAAGAACTCGAGTCGTTCCACACGCCGGCGTACATCGCCCTGGTGCGGGAGCGGTCGGCCACCGGCCAGGGCTACCTCGACGCCGGCGATACGCCCGCCTGGAAGGGCGTGTTCGAGGCGGCCAGCAGCGTGGTCGGGGCGACGCTGGTCGCCACCGAGGCGCTGATGAGCGGACAGGCGCGCCGCGCGTTCGTGCCGATCGCCGGCCTGCACCACGCCTCGCGCAGCCATGCGGCCGGCTTCTGCGTGTTCAACGACTGCGGCGTCGTGGCCGAGGTGCTGAAGCGGCAGTACGGGCTCAAGCGGGTCGCCTATGTCGACATCGACGTGCACCACGGTGACGGCGTCTACTACTCCTTCGAGGACGACCCGGCACTCATCTTTGCCGACATTCACGAGGATGGCCGCTTCCTGTACCCGGGAACGGGCGCGGCGATGGAGACGGGTCGCGGTGCCGCGCGCGGCACGAAGCTGAACATCCCGCTCATTCCCGGCGCGGGCGATGACGAGTTCTTCGAGGCCTGGAAGCGGGTCGAGGCCCATCTCGAGGAGCACCAGCCCGAGTTCATCATCTTCCAGTGCGGTGCGGACAGCATCGAGGGCGACCCGCTCGCGCACCTGCGCCTGACCGAGGAGGCGCATGCGCACGCCGCCCGCCGCCTCGTGGACATCGCCGATCGCCATGCCAGGGGACGGATACTGGGCGTCGGCGGCGGTGGCTATGACCGGCACAACCTGGCCCGGGCCTGGACCCGGGTCCTGCGCGAGTTCGTGCAGGCCAGCTGAAAGAGGTACCGGGCACACACCCGGCACCAAGTTGGTGCCGGGTGTGTGCCTGGCACCCCCCCACAGGGTAAAATCACAAGTTCACCCGCCACGATCCCCCTGGAGCCTTGCCGATGTTCGGTCCTGACATGACCATTGCCGGATTCGACCCTGAATTGAGCGACGCCATCGAGGCGGAGCGCCAGCGGCAGGAGCACCATCTCGAGCTGATCGCTTCGGAGAACTACGCGAGCCCGCGCGTGCTCGAGGCCCAGGGCTCCGTGCTCACCAACAAGTACGCCGAGGGCTACCCGGGCAAGCGCTACTACGGCGGCTGCGAATTCGTGGACGTCGCCGAGCAGCTGGCGATCGACCGTGCCAGGAAGTTGTTCGGCGCGGCCTATGCCAACGTGCAGCCCCATTCCGGTTCGCAGGCGAACGCGGCGGTGTACCTCGCGCTGTTGAAGCCGGGCGAGACGCTGCTCGGCATGAGCCTGGACCAGGGCGGCCACCTGACCCACGGAGCGAGCGTCAGTTTCTCGGGGCGCATCTACAAGGCGGTTCAGTACGGCCTCAACCACGAGACCGGCGAGATCGATTACGAGCAGGTGGAAGCGCTGGCGAAGGAGCACCGTCCGAAGATGATCATGGCGGGGTTTTCCGCCTACTCGCGGATCGTGGACTGGCAGCGCTTCCGGGCCATCGCCGACAGCGTCGGTGCCTGGTTCGTCGTGGACATGGCCCACGTGAGCG
>DATHZW010000407.1:0-2830 GCA_035458405.1 Steroidobacteraceae bacterium
AGGACGGCTACCTGCGCCTGGCCTTCGACATCCCCGACGCGGAGATCCAGGCGGGCATGGCCGAGGCGCGCGCGGCTTTCTCGGCGCTCGCCTGAGGGCACGACTGCAAATGGATTGCCGTGCCGGCCCGGGTTTCGGGCAAAATCGCCCGTAATCCACGTTTTGGAGACGAGTTCATGACGACGTCCCCTTCCCGGGCATCCCTGGCGCTGGCCGCCTGCACGGTCATCGCCCTCGCCGCCTGCTCGCCCAGGTCCAAGGCGCCGAGCGTGGCCAGCGTCGACGCCCTGCGCCTCGCCGCCGCCGAACAGGACGGCCGCAACTGGATGACGCACGGCCGCACCTATTCGGAACAGCGGTATTCGCCGCTCGACCAGGTGCAGGCGGGCAACGTGGCGAAGCTGGGGCTGGCCTGGTCGCTGGAACTGGACACCTGGCGCGGCCAGGAGGCGACGCCACTGGTCATCGACGGCGTGATGTACACCACCACGGCGTGGAGCAAGGTAGTCGCCGTCGACGCCGCGACCGGGAAGCAACTCTGGCAGTACGACCCGAGGGTTCCCGGGGAAGTCGCCGCCAACAGCTGCTGCGACGTGGTCAACCGCGGGCTGGCCGCGTGGAAGGGACGCCTGTTCCTGGGCACACTGGATGGGCGCCTCGTGTCGCTGGACGCCGCCACCGGCCAGCCTGACTGGTCGGTCGCCACGACCGACCCGTCGAAGCCCTACACCATCACCGGGGCGCCGCGCGTGGTGAAGGACAAGGTGATCATCGGCAACGGCGGCGCCGAGTTCGGCGTGCGGGGCTACGTGACCGCTTATGACGCCCGGACCGGCGAGCAGGCCTGGCGCTTCTACACGGTGCCGGGTAACCCGGCCGAACCCTTCGAATCCGAGGCGATGAGGAAGGCGGCCGAGACCTGGTCCGGGGAATGGTGGAAGGGCGGCGGCGGTGGCACCGTCTGGGATTCGATCGTCTACGACCCGGAACTCGACCTGCTGTACATCGGCGTGGGCAACGGTTCCCCCTGGAACCACCGGCTGCGTTCCGAGGGCAAGGGAGACAATCTCTTCCTGTCGTCCATCGTGGCGCTGCGGCCGGATACTGGCGAGTACGTCTGGCACTACCAGAGCACGCCCGGGGAAACCTGGGACTACACGGCGACCCAGTCCATGATCCTCGCCGACCTGTCGATCGACGGCGAGCCGCGCAAGGTGCTGATGCAGGCGCCGAAGAACGGCTTCTTCTACGTGCTCGACCGGGCCACGGGCGCGCTGATTTCGGCCAGGAATTTCGTCCCGACCACCTGGGCCAGCCACGTCGACATGGCGACCGGCCGGCCGGTCGAAGACCCGCAGGCGCGCTATGCCGAGGCGCCGGCGCTGGTGATGCCTGCGCCGCTGGGCGCCCACAACTGGCATCCGATGTCCTACAGCCCGAAGACCGGGCTCGCCTACATTCCGGCCCAGGAAGTCCCGTTCGTGTATGCCAACGAGGCGGGCGACGTGTCGCCCGACACGGCCTGGCGCACGGGCACGGATGCGCTGATCGCCGGCACGCTGCCAACCGAGGCGGCTCAGCGCAAGGCGCTTGCGGCGATGCTGAAGGGACGGCTGATCGCCTGGGACCCGGTCAAGCAGCAGGAAGCCTGGCGAGTGGAATACTCCCGACTGTGGAACGGCGGCACCCTGGCGACCGCCGGCAACCTCGTCTTCCAGGGAACCATCGAAGGCAAGTTCATCGCCTACGACGCCGCGACAGGCCAGAAACTGTGGTCCTTCGACGCCGGCAACGGCATCGTCGCGGGCCCCATCGCCTACGAGGCCGGTGGCGTCGAATACGTCGCGGTCATGGTCGGCAAGGGCGGCGCTGCGCCCCTGGCGACCGGCTTTGCGATGCCGGAGGGCACGACACCCAGGATGGGACGCGTCCTGGCGTTCCGGCTCGGGGGTACCGCCGCGCTGCCGGCGGCGTCGGAGCCAGGACCCCAGCGCGCCCCCGACCTGGGTGGCGTGAGCACGACCGGCAACGCGGCAACTGGCGCCCGCCTCTATGCCGACCACTGCATGGTCTGCCACGGGTTCGGGGCCATCGCCGGGGGTGTCCTGCCCGACCTGCGCTTCTCGGCGGCGCTCAAGAGCGAACCTTTGTGGAACGCCATCGTGCTGGACGGCGCACTCGCAACCAGCGGCATGGTGGCCTACGCCAGCCGCTTCGGCCCGCAGCAGGCGGAGGACATCCGCGCGTGGGTGCTGGCGCAGGCGAAGGCGATGGGTAGTGAGAAAGCGGATGGCGGATAGCGGATGGCGGATAGTAAGAAGCAAGTCGGGCGGGGCTGAAACGGCGGCATCGCGAGCCTGACGAAGACCTGAATGGACTCTTCAGGATCATGGACGCCGGGCGGATAGGCGCGGGAGAGACATGTTCGAGCGTATCGAAGGGCTGGTGTGCTGGAAATGCGGCGCCTCGCTGGCCGACCTGTCGCTGCCGCTTCGCCGCCGGGAAGAGTGCAAGGGCTGCGGCGCCGAGTTGCACGTCTGCCGCCTGTGCGAGTTCCATGACACGGCCGTCGCCAAGAGCTGCAGGGAGCCCGTCGCCGAGGAAGTCAAGGACAAGACCCGTTCCAACTTCTGCGACTACTTCCGCCCCCGCCCTCACGCCTATTCCGCAACCGGCGATGCCGCCTCCAACGCGCGGTCCGAGCTCGAATCCCTGTTCGGGGGTGGCCCGCCTGCCGCGGCGTCGCCGGAGGACGAGGCCCGGGCGCGGCTCGAGGAACTCTTCGGCGGCCCTGCCCGTCCGACTTCCGACAAATAGCCAGGCCGCTGCG
>DATHZW010000408.1:0-2281 GCA_035458405.1 Steroidobacteraceae bacterium
GGCGCTGGAAGGCAGGAGAGCCCGCATGACGACGCGAACGACCTTCGCAGCACGGATCCAGGCCGCGTCGCTGCCATTCGCCCTGTGCCTGCTGGCACTGGCGGTCCAGGCCAGCGCCGCACCGGTCTCCGCGGCGGCATCGCCATCCATGCCACCGGCGCCGCCGGTGGCGACCCCCAAGCCGGTTATTGTCAAATCGCCGGCCGGCGACCGCGTCGACCACTACTACTGGCTGCGCGACGACACGCGGTCGAATCCCGACGTGCTGGCCTACCTGATCGCGGAGAACGCCTACAAGGACGCAATGCTGGCGCCGGTCAGGTCGCTCCAGGACAGGATCTACGGCGAGATCGTGGGTCGCATCAAGCAGGACGACGCCAGCGTCCCGTACCAGAAGAACGGCTGGTGGTACTACCGTCGCTACGACGAGGGCGGGGAATACCCGATCTACGCCCGCCGGCAGGGCTCCATGCAGGCGCCTGAGCAGGTCATGCTTGACGCCACCCAGCTCGCCCAGGGGCGCGACTTCTACCAGGTCGGCAACCTGGCGGTCAGCCCGGACGGCCGCCTGCTGGCCTACGCGGACGACACGGTCGGACGGCGCCAGTACACGCTCCGCTTCAAGGACCTCGCGACGGGCAGGACGCTGGCCGACACCATCGAGAATGCCGAGCCCTCGCTGGCCTGGACCGCGGACAGCCGTTCGGTTCTCTACATCGAGAAGGACCCGGTGACGCTGCTCGGCCTGCGCGTGCGACAGCACCTGCTCGGCGCGGACCCCCGGTCTGACCGCCTGGTGTATGAGCAGGACGATCCCGCTTTCTACACGGATGTCTTCAACTCCAAGGACGAGCGGCTGGTCGTCATCTATGCGGGGAGCACCGTGTCCTCCGAGATACGCTACGCCGACGCCGCCGACCCGGAACTGGCCTTCCGGGTCTTCCTGGCCCGCGAGCGAGATCACGAGTACCAGGCCAGGCACCTCGACGGACGCTGGATCATCCGCACCAACTGGCAGGCGAAGAACTTCCGGCTGATGGAGGCCAAGGTCGGCGAGGAAGGCGACCGCGCGAAGTGGCGGGAACTGCTGGCCGGCCGCGATGACGCGTTCATCAACGACTTCGACGTGTTCCGAAACTTCATTGCCGTGGACGAACACACCAATGGCCTGCGCAAGATCCGGATCCTGCCGTTGTCGGGCGGCGAGGACCGGTTCATCGCCTCCGACGAACCCACCTACACCTTCGCGCTGGGCGACAATCCCGGCATCGACACCGAGGTCGTTCGCTATACCTACGAGTCACTCGCGACGCCCGCCTCGACCTACGACTACAACACCCGCACGGGCGAGAAGGTCCTGCTGAAACGGGATCCAGTCCAGGGCGCGTTCGACCCGGCCGACTACCTGAGCGAGTACATCTGGGCCACGGCGCGCGACGGCGCCCGGATCCCGGTCTCGCTCATCTACCGCAAGGGCTTCAAACCCGACGGCAGCGCCCCGCTCCTCCAGGAGGGCTACGGCTCCTACGGCATTTCCAGCGACCCGGACTTCTCGATTCCGCGGCTGTCGCTGCTGGACCGCGGCTTCGTCTTCGCCATTGCGCACGTCCGCGGCGGCGACGAGATGGGCCGGGACTGGTACGAGAACGGCAAGCTCCTCCACAAGAAGAACACCTTCAACGATTTCGTCGACGTGACCCGGTTCCTGGTCGCGAAAGGCTACGCGGATCCGAAACGCGTCTTCGCCATCGGCGGCAGCGCGGGCGGCCTGCTGATGGGCGCCATCGCCAACGAGGCGCCGCGCGACTACAAGGGGATCGTCGCCGCGGTGCCCTTCGTCGACGCCGTGACGACCATGCTCGACGAGACCATCCCGCTGACCACCAACGAGTTCGACGAGTGGGGCAACCCCAGCCAGAAGCAGTACTACGACTACATGCTGTCCTATTCACCCTACGACAACGTCGCCCGGCAGGCCTACCCGGCCATGCTGGTCACGACGGGCCTATGGGACAGCCAGGTCCAGTACTTCGAGCCCGCGAAGTGGGTGGCAAAACTGCGGGCCATGAAGACGGACTCGAACCCGCTGCTGTTCCGCGTGAACATGGAAGCGGGGCACGGGGGAAGATCCGGCCGGTTCCAGCGCTACCGGGAAACGGCCGAGGAATACGCCTTCATCGTCGGCGAGGCCGGCATCCGCGACTAGCAAACGCCCTGCTCCCTGTCCTGGACGGTACGCCGCGGCTTGTCGCCGCCGGGGCACCGCCCTCTCTGCGGGAGA
>DATHZW010000409.1:0-6437 GCA_035458405.1 Steroidobacteraceae bacterium
GCCGCTCCATTTCATGCCGCCGCCGCGCGGCTGGCCGAAAGCGGCGACGATCCGTCCCGGCACCGGCCACGGCAGCTTGCCCCTGACCTTCGCGAACGGCTGCCCGCCGGGCGCCGCCGCCTGGGACAAGGCCCGGCGCAGGTCGGCAACGAGCTTCTCCAGCCCCCGGGCCTCGCGTTTCAGGCGCGCAAGCGAGTCCTTGTTGCTCTTGATCTGCCCCTGCAGCGCAGCGAGCGCCCGCTCCCGCTCCGCCCGCGCCGCGTCCACCGCCGCGAGTTCCTCCTGGCGCTGCTGCTCGAGCACCGCCAGGCGTTCGCGCTCGGCCTGCTCGTCGGCCGCCAGCGCCTCGATCCGCCTGACCGCCTCCTCGATCTCCGCGATGCGCCCGGCGCGGGCCCTGCCAAAATACGAGTAGTAGACGAGCATGCGGCCGAGCGCCGCGGGATCCTTCTGGCTGAGCAGCAGCTTCAGGTGCTCCTCCTTGCCCGTGACATAGGCGGTGCGCAGCTCGGCCGCCAGCTCCTCGCGTTGCGCTTCCTGCTTGCGTTCCCAGGCGGCGCGTTCAGATGCGAGGTCCCGGATGCGCTGGTCGCTTTCGGCGATCCGCTGGCGCGCCGCCGCCAGGCGCTGGCGCGCGGCGCCCACCTGTTCCTCCGATTCGCGCAGCTTCGCCGAAAGCTTGTCCTGCCGGGTGACGTCGTCCCGGACCGACCGCTGCAGCGCCTCGACCTGCTGCTGCACCCGCTTGAGGTCGGCCTCCGGATCCTTCGATGCGCTGAAGGCCGGCATGGCCAGCAGGATCAGGAGCGGCAGTGTCAGCAGGTGGCGCATACGGGGAAGCGGGGGCCGGAGGGGCGCCTATGTTAGCGAACAGGGTGCGGCAGGTGACGGCCCAAGCCCTTGTTTATCTGGAAATCCGGCAGTAAACGCGCCTCGTGCAAGCTCGGCCCGGGCGCCGCGGGCGGGCTGCTATAATATGCGGCTGTTTGCGGCGACCCGCCGCAGGCCCTTGTTTGCAGGACATTCGATGGATCGACTGCTCGAATACGTCGGTAACCACCCGTTCCTGGTCGGCGCCGCCGGCGCGATGGCGCTCATCGTGCTCGGTTTCGAGTTCCGGCAGCGCGCGCTCAGCGCGGCCTCGGTGTCGCCCACCGAGGCAGTGAGGCTGATGAATTCCGGTGCCCTGCTGGTAGACGTGCGTTCGGCCAACCAGTTCAAGGACGGGCACGTCAACGGCGCCCGCAACGTGCCCGGCGACCAGATCGCCAGCGGCGCCGCCGCCCTCGAGAAGCTCAAGGACAAGACACTGATCATGTGCTGCGAATCCGGCACGTCGTCCGGCGCGGCCGCCCGCAAGCTGGTGCAGCTGGGCTTCAAGCAGGTCTACAACCTCCGTGGCGGCCTCGCCGCCTGGCGCCAGGACAACATGCCCCTCGCCAGGGGCTGATCGGCATGGCCGGTCCCGACGTCACCATCTATTCGTCCGGCTGGTGCGGCTACTGCATGCGCGCCAAGGCGCTGCTCGATCGAAAAGGCGTTGCGTACCGCGAAATCGACATCGACGGCGACCGCGCCCACCGCGAGGAAATGATGCGCCGGAGCGGCCGGCGCACGGTTCCGCAGATTTTCATTGGCGAGCACCACGTCGGCGGGTCAGAAGACCTTGCCGCGGCGGAAAGAAGCGGTGCGCTCGACCGCCTCCTGGGAGCGGACGCGCGAGCGCCAGCCCCCACAACCTGATCACGATAACCACAGCAAGCAGACGAGGATTCCCATGGCTGAAGAAAACACCCCGGGTGGCAACTCCGCCGCCGCCGCCGACGGACAGGACCAGAACGTTTCGCTGCAGACCGTCTACGTCAAGGACCTGTCTTTCGAGTCCCCGAAAGGCCCGTTCATGCCGGCACAGAGCCCGGAACCGAAGATCCAGCTGAACCTGAACACGTCGTCGACGGTCGTGGCGACCGGCGTGCACGAAGTCATCCTGACCGTGACGCTGGAAGCCAAGAGCGGCGACGTCCCGGTCTACCTCGCCGAGGTCAAGCAGGGCGGCGTCTTCACGGTTCGCGGCTTCAGCCCCGACGATACCCGCCGCATCCTGGGGTCGTTCGCCCCGAACGTGCTCTTCCCGTACGTTCGCCAGACCGTGTCCGACCTGATCAGCAAGGGCGGCTTCCCGCCGTTCTTCCTGCCGCCGGTCAATTTCGATGCGCTCTATGAGCGTTCCCTGCAGGAGCGCGCCGCGCAGCAGGGCGCCGCTGCAGAGGCCGCGCCCCAGCAGGTCAACTGACCGCAGGGCGGGCGGGCATCTGCGTGCAGCCTATCGCGGTCATCGGGGCCGGGTCGTGGGGCACCGCGCTGGCGATCCAGTTCGCGCGCGCGGGACGCCCGACCGTCCTCTGGGGACGCGCCGAGGACGACCCGGAGAAACTCGCGCGCGATCGGCACAACGAGCGCTACCTGCCTGACGCCGAGTTCCCGGCCGACCTCACGGTCGAGCCCGACCTGGCGCGGGCCGTTGCGACCGCCAACGACATCCTGGTCGTCGTGCCCTCGAGCGCGTTACGCGCCGTCCTGACCAGCCTGCGGCCGCTGCTGAGCCCCGGTGCGCGCGTCGCCTGGGCGACCAAGGGCTTCGAGCTGTCCACCGGCAAGCTGCCGCACCAGGTGGCCCGCGAAGTGCTCGGCCCGAGCGTGCCCATCGCGGTGCTGTCCGGCCCGACGTTCGCCAAGGAAGTCGGCCGGGGCCTGCCAACCGCCATCGCCTGCGCGTCGCCCGATCCCGCCTTCGCCCTCGAGCTGGCGCGGAGCATCTCCACGCCGCACCTGCGCGCCTACACGCAGGCGGACATCATCGGCGTCGAGGTCGGCGGGGCGGTGAAGAACGTCATAGCCATCGCCGCCGGCGCGGCGGACGGCCTGGGCTTCGGTGCCAACGCGCGGGTCTTCCTCATCACGCGCGGCCTGGCGGAAATGGTTCGCCTCGGCGGCGCGTTGGGCGCCCAGCGGGACACGTTCATGGGTCTGACCGGACTGGGAGACCTGGTGCTGACCTGTACCGACGACCAGTCGCGCAACCGGCGTTTCGGGCTGGCCGTGGCCCGGGGCAGCTCGGTCGAGGCCGCGGTTCGCGAGATCGGCCAGGTGGTCGAGGGCTACCATGCGGCGCGGGCGGTCCGGAAGGTCGCACAGGAGTTCGGCGTCGACATGCCGATCTGCGAGCACGTTTACCGGGTGATTTACGAGGGCCTCGACATCACGACCGTCGTCGAGACGCTGATGAGCCGGGCGGTGTCGGCGGAATAAAGCAGCCTGGCGCCGGAAACGCCGGAGGCGGCGCCGGCGCCGCCGAATCAGGTGCCTGGCACCTCTCAGGTGCCTGGCACCTCTTCAATCCCGTACCGCAAACCCGTTCTGCCGCCAGGCCTCGAAAACGACCACCGCGGCCGCGTTCGACAGGTTGATGCTGCGGTTCCCCGGCAGCATCGGCAGGCGCAGCACCCGCTCGACCGGGAACCGCCCCAGGATCTCCGGCGGCAGCCCGACGGTTTCACGCCCGAACAGGAAAGCGTCGCCCGGCTGGAACCTCTCCTGCGTGTAGAGCCGGGTCCCGGTGGTCTCCACCGGAAAGACGCGCGCCCCGGCCAGCGCTCCGAGGCACGCGGCAAGGTCCGCGTGCTCCACGACCTGCGCCATGTCGCGGTAGTCGAGGCCGGCGCGGCGCAGCTGGGCGTCCTCCAGCCTGAAGCCGAGCGGGTGCACGAGGTGCAGGGTTGAGCCGGTATTCGCGCACAGCCGGATCACGTTACCCGTATTGGGCGGGATCTGCGGTTCGTAGAGTATGAGGTGGAACATCGTCACCGGCCTTTGACGGTAAGATACACGGCGCGCGAGGCGCCTGTGCGCGCCCTGAAAGAGGCTTCCATGTTCGAGAGACTCGAGACGCTGCCGCCCGACCCGATCCTCGGCCTGTCGGTCGCCTTCCGCGAAGATCCGTCGCCCGACAAGGTCGACCTGAGCGTCGGCGTGTACAAGGACCGCAGCGGCACGACTCCCGTGATGGCGGCGGTGCGCGAAGCGGAAATCGCCGTGATCGGCGCGCAGTCCACCAAAGTCTACCTGCCGCCGGCGGGTGTTCCCGGCTTCCGGGAGGCCATCTTTTCGCTGGTGATGGGGCAGGACGCACCCGCCCTCCGTTCGCGCGCCGGCATCGTCCAGGCCCCCGGCGGCTGTGGTGCGCTTCGCCTCGGCGCGGAACTGGTGCATCGCGCCGCGCCGGCCGCCAACGTGTACCTGAGCGACCCGACCTGGCCCAATCACGCGCCCCTGCTGACCGGCGGCGGCCTGCGGATCGAGCGCCACGCCTACTACGACGCCACCAGCCACAGCCTGACGTTGCCGCCGATGCTCGACGCGCTGTCCGCCGCCGCCCCGGGCTCGCTGGTCCTTCTGCAGGCGTCCTGCCACAACCCGACCGGCGTCGATCCGGAACGCGAAGAATGGGGCGCCATCCTCGACGTCGTCGCCGAGCGCCGCCTGGTGCCGTTCTTCGACGTCGCCTACCAGGGCCTGGGCGAGGATCTCGACGCGGACGTCTGGTCCATCCGCGAGGCCGCGCGCCGGCTGCCCGAGCTGCTGATCGCCGTTTCCTGCTCGAAGAACTTCGGCCTGTACCGCGAGCGAACCGGCGCGCTGATCTTCATCGGCGCCGACGCCGCGCACGCGCGGGCGGTGGAAAGCCAGGCCAACAAGGCGGCGAGGTCGATGTATTCGATGCCACCGAGCCACGGCGGCCTGATCGTGGAGCGGATCCTGGGCGATCCGGCATTGCGGGCGCCGTGGCAGACCGAGCTGACGGCCATGGCGGCCCGGCTCAGGCTGCTGCGGAAGGCCCTGGCCGAGGGCATCGCCGCGGCCCGGCCCGGGTTTGACGCGAGCTGGCTGACCCGGCAGCGCGGCATGTTCTCGCTGCTCGGCGTGCCGCCGGCAGCGGTCAAGGCGCTGCGCGAGGAACACCACATCTACATGGGCCTCGACAGCCGGGTCAACATCGCGGGACTCAGCGAGGACAACGTCGCGCGGGTGGCGGGGCTCGTCGCGCCGCACCTCGCATAACGCGCGGTGCCAGGCACACAGCCGCCCCCGCTCGGGGACAGGTGTGTGCCGGGCACCTCCTGAGCCATAATTCGACCCATGGATCCTTCCCTCTCCGTCGACTTCTGCGGCCTGCGCCTGAACTCGCCGATCGTCCTGCTCTCGGGATGCGTGGGCTTCGGCGAGGAATACACGCGGATCGAGGGCTTCTCGAACGCGGATGTCGGCGCGATCGTCCTCAAGGGCACCACCGGCACCGCTCGCCTCGGCAATCCGCCGCACCGCGTGATCGAGACGCCCATGGGCATGATCAACGCCATCGGCCTGCAGAACCCGGGCGCCGACCACGTCGTCGGCCAGATTCTCCCGACCCTCGATTTCAGCGAGACGCGCTTCTTCGCCAACGTGAGCGGATCCACGATCGACGAGTACGTCGAGGTGACGCGGCGCTTCGACGATTCGCCGATCGACGCCATCGAGGTCAACATCTCCTGCCCGAACGTCAAGGAAGGCGGCGTGCAGTTCGGCAACTACCCGGAGATGTCCGCGCGGGTCGTCGCGGCCTGCCGCAAGGTGACGACCAAGCCCCTGATCACGAAGCTCTCGCCCAACCAGACCGACATCCGCGAGAACGCCCGGCTTTGCATCGAGGCCGGCAGCGACGCGCTGGCCGTCATCAACACCATCTCCGGGATGGCCGTCGACGTGAAGACCCGCCGGCCGGTGATCGGCAACCTCCAGGGCGGCCTGTCGGGTCCCGCCATCAAGCCCATCGCGCTGCTGAAAGTGCACCAGGTCCACGAGGTCGCCGGACCGCGGGGCATCCCCATCATCGGCCAGGGCGGCATCTGCTCGGCCAACGACGCGCTCGAGTTCATCATCGCCGGCGCGACGGCCGTCGGCATCGGCACCGCGCTGTTCTACGACCCGCTGGTGTGCGCGAAGATCAATGCCGGGATCGCCAGCTACCTCCGCGACAGCGGCATGCAATCCGTCGCGGAGCTGGTCGGAACGCTCGACACGCGCCGCCCGGACTAGGCCGGCGCGCGGCCGTCCGTCGGGGCGGTTCGCCCTCGTTGGCTCGGAAAGGCGGAAACTCGCTCACTCGGGGACCGCCCCTCCGCGGCCGGCGCGGGTGCGGGGCGGCGTTACGCACCAGGAGGTGTCAGGCACCCGGAGGGTGCCAGACACCAGGCTGGCACACCGGGCCGGGCCCCGGCCAGGGCGGGGTTCCCCCTGCAGCGACTGGCGGCTTTCGGAGCAGAAGGGGGAAGGCCCCGCCCGCAGCCGGCGGGCCGGGATGAATGACGTTGCAGCATGAAGAGGCGTCAGGCACCGCC
>DATHZW010000410.1:0-2680 GCA_035458405.1 Steroidobacteraceae bacterium
CGTCCCGGTGCTACCCGCCCTGCTGCAAGGCCCCGTGACAGTGCTTGTACTTCTTGCCGGATCCGCAGGGACAGGGCTCGTTGCGCCCCACCTTGCGCTCCTCGCGGACGAATGGCGCCGCCGGCGGCGCAGCACCCGCCCGGCCCGGTCCCGCTTCCTCGCCGGCACCGGGCTCCGCGCCGGGTTCCTGTCCGCCAATCGCGGGAGGCGCCGCATGCAGCGTCTGCATCTGCCGCTGCAGCCTGGCCTGCCGCTCGCGCTCCTCGCGCTCGATTTCCTCCTCGGTACGCACCTGCAGCCGCTGCAGCAGCACGACGGTATCGCGCTTGATGCGGTCCAGCATCGTGGTGAACAACTCGAAGGCCTCGCGCTTGTATTCCTGCTTCGGGTTCTTCTGCGCATAGGCGCGCAGGTAGATGCCCTGGCGAAGGTAGTCCATGGCCGCGAGGTGCTCGCGCCACTGGCCGTCCAGCTGCTGCAGCATCACCGCCTTCTCGAGGTGGCGCATGATCGGCGCGCCGACGTGCTCGACCTTCGCCTCGTAGACCGTCTCGATGCCGGCCAGCAGGTGCCCGGCGATGGCCTCGTTCTCGCGGCTGGCGTCCGCCTCGACCCAGGCCTTGAGCCCGGTCTCGACACCGAAGTCCTTGGCGATCTCGCGTTCCAGTCCCTCGAGGTCCCACTGTTCCTCGGGGCTGCCGGGCGGGACGAACCGGGCAACGATGCTGTCCACGACCTCGGCCCGCAGCCCGCGGATGACGTCCGCCATGTCGTCGGCCGACATGATCTCGGTGCGCTGCTGGTAGATCACCTTGCGCTGGTCGTTGGCGACGTCATCGTACTCGAGCAGGTTCTTGCGGGCGTCGAAGTTGTGCGCCTCGACCTTGCGCTGCGCCCGCTCGATCTGGCGGGTCAGCATGCGGCTCTCGATCACCTCGCCCTCGCGCATGCCGACGGTCTTCAGCATGGACTTGGTGCGCTCGGGGTCGCCGAAGATGCGCATCAGGCTGTCTTCCAGCGACAGGTAGAAGCGGCTCGAGCCCGGGTCGCCCTGGCGGCCGGAACGGCCGCGCAGCTGGTTGTCGATGCGCCGCGACTCGTGCCGCTCGGTGCCGATGATGTGCAGGCCGCCCGCCGCCACGACGGTGTCGTGCAGGTCCTGCCATTCGCTGTGCAGCGTGCTGATGCGGCTCTCGCGCTCTTCCGCGGTCAGGCCCTCTTCCGCGCGGACGTGCTCGACCTGCTTTTCGACGTTGCCGCCGAGGACGATGTCCGTACCGCGGCCGGCCATGTTGGTGGCGATGGTCACGGCCGCGGGGCGGCCCGCCTGGGCAATCACCTGCGCCTCGCGCTCGTGCTGCTTGGCGTTCAGCACCTGGTGGACGAAGCCCTCCTTCGTCAGCTGCTTCGACAGCAGCTCGGAGGTCTCGATGGACGTCGTGCCGACCAGCACCGGCTGCTGCCGCTTCATGCAGTCGCGGATGTCCTCGAGGATGGCGTCGAACTTGTCGTTCTGCGTCAGGTAGACCAGGTCCGCCATGTCCTTGCGGATCATCGGCCGGTGCGTGGGGATGACCACGACCTCGAGCCCGTAGATCTGCTGGAACTCGAAGGCCTCGGTGTCGGCCGTGCCGGTCATGCCGGACAGCTTGCTGTACAGCCTGAAGAAATTCTGGAAGGTGATCGACGCGATGGTCTGGTTCTCCTCGCGGATCTTCACCTTCTCCTTCGCCTCGATCGCCTGGTGCAGGCCGTCGGACCAGCGCCGGCCCGGCATCGTGCGGCCGGTGAACTCGTCGACGATGATGACCTCGCCGTTGCGGACGATGTACTCGACGTCCTTGCGGTACAGGGCGTGGGCCCGCATCGCCGCGTTGAGGTGGTGCATCAGGCGGATGCTGGCCGCGTCGTAGAGGCTCTCGCCTTCCCTGAGCAGGCCGGCCTCCAGCATCAGGTCCTCGGCCTTCTCGAAGCCCGATTCGGACAGGTGCACCTGGCGGCTCTTCTCGTCCGCCCAGTAGTCGCCTTCGCCTTCCTCGGAATCCTGGCGGGTAAAGCGCGGCACCAGTTCGTTGATCTTCTGGTAGAGCTCCGTGCTCTCCTCCGCCGGGCCGGAGATGATCAGCGGCGTGCGGGCCTCGTCGATCAGGATCGAGTCGACTTCGTCGACGATCGCGAAATTGAGCCCGCGCTGCGCGCGGTCCTCCAGCCTGAAGGCCAGGTTGTCGCGCAGGTAGTCGAAACCGAACTCGTTGTTGGTGCCGTAGGTGACGTCGCAGGCGTAGGCAGCGCGCTTGTCCTCCGGACTCTGGCCGCTCTTGATCACGCCCACGCTCAGGCCGAGGAAGCGGTAGATGGTGCCCATCCAGTTCGCGTCGCGCTCGGCCAGGTACTCGTTGACCGTGACCACGTGCACGCCCTTGCCGCCGAGCGCGTTGAGGTAGACGGCCAGCGTCGCGGCCAGGGTCTTGCCCTCGCCGGTGCGCATCTCGGAGATCTTCCCCTGGTGCAGCGTGATGCCGCCGATCAGCTGGGTGTCGAAGTGCCGCTGGCCGATCGCGCGCGAAGCCGCCTCGCGCACCGTGGCGAAGGCCTCCGGCAGCAGGTCGTCGAGCGACTCGCCGGCCGCCAGGCGCTCGCGCAGGCGGTCGGTCTGGGCCCGTATTTCTTCATCGGACAG
>DATHZW010000411.1:0-2664 GCA_035458405.1 Steroidobacteraceae bacterium
ACGTGTTCTTGACGGGAACGTAGGCGCCCTTCACGACGAAGCCCTTGCCCTGCGTGATGCCGCCGGCGAAGTCCGAGTCGCTGACGCCACCGAACTGCGCGTCTTTCTCGAGGTCCTGGTAGAGGGCCCCGACTTCCCAGCTGCCCTGGTCCTTGGCCTTGCCGAACATGAAACCTATGTTGTAGCCGGTGTTCAGGTCATTGATCGCGGTATTCTCTATGTAGCTGGCCCACACCTTGACCGGCATCGATCGGAGCTTGAAGCCGTACTCGGCATCCAGGCCAAGGATGTTGTAGTCGTACAGGTAGCAGGCAGCGGCGCCGCCGGCACCACAGCCGTAGAAGGAGTTGCCGGCCAGCGGCGCCCCGCTGTCCAGCGAAATGCCCAGCTGCATGTCCTTCACCGTGTAGTCGTTGTAGGCGGCCGCCAGGGTCAGGCCGAAGGTCGACTCCCACCCAAGCTGCGCACCGAAGACATGCGGATCGGCGGAACTGGAGTTCTCGGTGATCCAGAAACCGTAGCCGCTTGCGAACAGGCCGTTGTCGGCCTTGTAGCGGATCGACCCGCCCTCCGGGTTGACGTCGCTGTCGTAGAACAGCTGGCTGCCGGCGAGGCGCTCGAACGGGTACTTCATCTTGCCGAGCGAGACCGTCGTGTTGTCGAAGGCCGCCCAGTCGAAGTACGCGTAGTCGAGGGCGATGTTCTTGCGGACGTTGCCGCCGCCGAGGGTCGCGTTCGTCGAACGCGGATCCTCCGGGTCGCCGGTGGCGATGCCGACGTAGGTCTTGAGGTCGTCGGACACCTTCGCCTCCAGGCCGACCCGCGCGCGGATCCGCTGGCGGTTGCGCTGGTCCCTGGTCTCTTCGTCGATCACTTCGTGACGATAGCGAAGGTCGCCCTTCCACTTCAGCCTGCTCGCCCAGTCGGTGCTCTTGTCGTTCGCCGCGGCCTGCGCGAGCTGGTCGGCCTGGCGATCGCTGGTGGACTCGATCTGGGCGATGCGGGTCTCCAGCTCATCGAGCTTCGCGGGCGCCGCGGGCGCCTCGCCTGCGGCCGGCCGGCCGTTCTGCGCTTCCAGCTGCTGGACGCGCGCCAGCAGCGCCTCGACCTGCTGCCTGAGCTCGGAGACTTCCTGCTCGCTCACGGCGGCCTGGGCGGACAGCGGGGCGGACAGCAGCAGGCCCACCGCGCCGGCGATCATGACGTTACGCATTGTGTTTCCCTGTCGTCTCTTGTTGGTTGAAGGTCGGACCGGTCAGAGCTTCATGCTGGCCAGGGCGCGGGATTCCTTGCGTACCATCTCGCGCTCGGCCTTCGGCAGCGGGATCAAGCCCTTGTCGGTCAGGTAGCCCTCGTCACCCATCGCCTTGTCGCTGGTGAACTCGCCGATGAATTCCTGGATGCCGGGAATCACGCCGACGTGGGCCTTCTTGACGTAGAAGTACAGCGAACGGGCCACCGGATAGCTGCCGTCGGCGACGTTCTCGAAGGTCGGCGTCTTGCCTTCGACGATCGAGCCGTGCAGCTTGCCGAGGTTTTCCTCCAGGTAGCTGAAGCCGAAGATGCCGAGCGCGCTCGGATTGGCCTCCAGCTTCTGCACGATCAGGTTGTCGTTCTCGCCGGCTTCGACGTAGGCGCCGTCTTCACGGATCTGCGTGCAGACGCGCTGGAAGCGCTTCTCGTCGGCCGCCTTCATTTGCTTGAGCGCGGGGAAGCCTTCGCAACCGTGTTCCATCACGAGTTCGGCAAAGGCGTCGCGCGTGCCGGAGGTCGGTGGCGGGCCGAGCACCTCGATCTTGACGCTCGGCAGCTTCTTGTCGATCTGGTTCCAGGTCTTGTAGGGGTTGTCGATTAGCTTCGCCGGGTTGGCCGGGTCCGGCACCTGTTTGGCAAGCGCCATGAACAACTCCTTGCGGCTGAGCTGGTAGGTCGGCGCGGCCTTGGAGTTGGCGAGCACGATGCCGTCGAAGCCGATCTTCACCTCGACGATGTCCTTGACGCCGTTCTTCGCACAGTCGGCCACCTCGGACGGCTTGATGCGCCGCGACGCGTTGGCGACGTCGCTGTACTGCGGGCCGAGGCCCTGGCAGAACAGCTTCAGGCCGCCGCCCGTGCCGACGCTCTCGACCTTCGGCGTCTTGAACCTGGAGCCGCGACCGAACTGCTCGGCCACCGCCGAGGAAAACGGGAACACGGTGGAGGAACCCGCGATGCTGATGTAGTCGCGCGCAGACTGTGCCTGCGCGGCGCCGGCGAAGGCCATCGCCGTAACGCCCGCTGCAATCAGGGTCTTCTTCAACACTTTGACTCTCCCGAGTGTGGATCCAATCCAAGCCTGCCGCCGCTACCTGGCCGCGCGCCCCTGACGGGCTTGCCACCGGCCACGGGCCGGTGATGCAGCCAAGACTACGCGGCGTTTGTTACAGAATTGCGTCAGCCATCGGTGCCAGGCACGCGGCAGCCGTAGTACCAGGCACGTGCCTGGCACCTCTTCCTTACCGAACCCGCTTGGGTGGGAAATGGCAGGTGAACACCGACCCCCTGCCCTCGATGGAGTCGATGGTCAGCCGGCCACCGTGGCGCTGCAGCGCGTGCTTGACGATGGACAGGCCGAGGCCCGAACCCCCGGACTTGCGCGAACGGCCGCGGTCCACCCGGTAGAAC
>DATHZW010000412.1:0-4686 GCA_035458405.1 Steroidobacteraceae bacterium
TCCTGCCTGCCGAGGGTGCGTTCCTGGTCGAAGCCCACCCAGGCAGTCGCCACGAGGCCGGCGTTGAAGCCGGAAAACCAGGCGTCACGCCGGTCATTCGTCGTGCCCGTCTTGCCGGCAAGGTCATTTCGTCCGAGCGCCAGGGCGCGGCGGCCGGTGCCGCGCCGGATGACGTCGCCCATCAGGTCGGTCATGATGAATGCGTTGCCGGGGCTGATGATCGCCGCCGCCCGGCTCTCGGCATCGTCGCCGAGGTGGCCGTCGACCTCCGACATCCGGGTCGCCCCGGAACCGTCGTCGGTCACGATGGAGCGCAACGACCTGGCGACGCCAAACAGGGACCCTGGGGCCGCCGCGGCATCGTTCTCGGTGCAGTCGGGGCAGGCGACTTGCGGACGTGCCTGCGTCAGGACGTGGCCCTCCGAGTCCTCGACGCGGTCGATCAGGTAGGGCTTGACGGCGAAGCCGCCGTTGGCAAAGGCGCTGTAGCCGGTGGCTAACTCGAGCGGCGTGAGTTGCGCCGTGCCCAGCGCGGCCGTCAGGTTGGCCGGGACCTGGTCCGGCGGGAAGCCGAAGCGCAGCGCGTACTGCCGGGCCTTGTCGCCGCCCATGGCCCGCATCAGCCGGATGGACACGAGGTTCCGCGAGCGGGCCAGCGCGTCGCGCAGCCTGATGGGCCCGTAGAAGCGGCTGTCGTCATTGCCCGGCCGCCAGTCCTCCTGGTCCGTTCCCTCCGGCGCTTCGTACACCACCGGGGCGTCGAGGATGATCGAGGCGGCGGTGAAACCGTTCTCCAGGGCCGCGGAATAAATGAATGGCTTGAAGGCCGATCCCGGCTGGCGCCTGGCCTGGGTCGCGCGGTTGAACTTCGATGCGTAGTAGTCGAAGCCGCCGGTGAGGGCGACCACGGCGCCGTCATGCGGATCGAGCGAGACCAGCGCGCCCTGCGCGTCGGGCACCTGCGCCAAGTACGCGGTGCCGGGCCCGTTCGGCAGGATGTACACGATGTCGCCGCGGGCGACGACGTCGGCCGGCCTTTTCGGCGCGGCGCCGACCTCCTGGTCCGGCAGGGGCTTGCGCGCCCAGCGCATGCCCTCGAAGGGGAGGGTGAACTCGCCGCGGCCGCGCGTGGCGACCCGGGCTGAACCCGCATCGACCGACAGCACCAGCGCCGGCAGCAGGCCGCCCACGACCGGGAACTTCTCCAGCGCCGCGGCGACGACCTCCGGGCCCTCGACCGGCGGCAGCTCGACCTTGCCCGCCGCACCGCGATAGCCGTGCCGGCGGTCGTATTCGAGCAAGGCGCTCCTCAAGGCCACGTCGGCCGCGCGCTGCAGGCGGCTGTCCACGGTGGTGGTCACGATCATGCCATCGGTATAGACCTTGCCGCCGTACTGCTCGAACAACGCCTGCCGCACCAGTTCAGCGACGTAGGGCGCCTCGACCTCGATCCGCGGGCCGTGCAGTTCGCCGGAGACCGGTTCGGCGAGCGCGGCGGCGTGCTGCTGTTCGTCGATATAGTCGAGTTCGCGCATTCGACGCAGCACGTAGGCGCGCCGGCGCTCCGCCTGTTCGCGGCTCGTGGCCGGGTTGTAGCGCGACGGCGCCTGTGGGATGCCCGCCAGCAGCGCCGCCTCCGCCACCGTGACCTCGGGCAGCGTCTTGCCGAAGTAGGTCTCTGCCGCCGCCGCGACGCCATAGGCGCGCTGGCCGAGGAAGACGGTGTTCAGGTACAGCTCCAGTATTTCCTGCTTGCTCAGCTCGTTTTCGAGCGTCAGGGACAGGAAGATCTCGCGCAGCTTGCGCCGGAGGGTGCGTTCGTTCTCGATCAGGGTCGTCCTCACCAGCTGCTGGGTGAGGGTGCTGCCGCCCTGCCGCACTTCCAGTGAGCCGGCCGAGACGAACAGCGCGCGCAGCATCCCCTGCCAGTCGATTCCCGGATGCTCGAAGAAGCGGTCGTCTTCCGCGGCCAGGAAGGCCTGGACGACCGCCGCGGGAACCTGCTCGAACTTGACCGGCAACCGGCGTTGCTCGCCGATCTGGCCGATCAGCAGCCCGTCGCGGCTGTAGACCCGCAGCGGGAGCTGCAGCTTCAGCTGCCGGATCTGCGCGACGTCCGGCAGGGTCGGCTTGAGGTAGTAATACGTGGCCAGGAACGCGAAGCAGACCAGCGCCGCGACCGTCACCAAGACGGTCGTGGCCATCAGGAAGAGCTTGCCGGTATGCCTTTTCACCAGCGCCATGCCGTCATTTGCCAGAGGGGGATGGCGATTATGCCTAGTTGGGACGACATAGTGACAATGGCGGCGAACTGCCAGGTTCGTGACGCGCTGCACGGAGCGCGGGACCCCGTCAGGGCAAAGTCAGGCCCTGGCCACCCCGGTTCCGGCTCAAGTGCCGGCCATGGCGGCCGACAAACAGGATTGGGCTGGCGGGAATCCGGCACAATCGCGTTGCGGGAGCGGGGAGGAGGCAGGAAGTGGCGACCGCCATCGATACTGGGACAGCTGCCGCGTTCAATTTAACAGTTGCTTGCTATATAGTTGGCCGACAAAGCTGATCGGGCGCATTGCTAGGCGATACAAGCGCTTGACATGAAAAGGAAACATCCGTGCTGAAGCTGCCTCAGATTTCGCTGCGTGCGAGGCACCGACCCTTGATCGGGCTCGACATCACGACGTCGTCGATCAAGTTGATCGAACTCGCGCAGTCCGGCGGGGAGTACCGCGTCGAGGCCTATGCCGCGGAACCCACCCCGCACAACGCGGTGAACGAAAAGGCGATCGTCGACGCCAATGCGGTCGGTGAAGCGATCCGGCGCGCGGTCAAGCGCTCCGGCGTGCGGACCCGCGAATGTGCGGTGGCGATCAGCGGCGACGCCGCGATCACCAAGGCCATCCCGATGCCGCTCGCGCTTTCCGACGCGGAGCTCGAGCAGCAGGTGGAGATGCAGGCGGACCAGTACATTCCATTCCCGATGGAAGAGGTCAGCTACGACTTCCAGCTGCTCGGCCCATCGGAGAAGGACCCGGACATGCAGGACATCCTGCTGGTCGCGACCCGCACCGAGAACGTCGACCAGCGGGTCGCCGCCGTCACCGCGGCCGGGCTGGTACCCAAGCTGGTGGACGTCGAGGCCTTTGCGCTGGAGAACGCCTGCAGGCTGATGACCCACCAGATGCCCGACGGGGGCGTCGACCGCACCATCGCGGTCATCGATTTCGGCGCGAGCACCACCACCTTCAGCGTCCTCAAGGACCTGCAGGTCGTGTACACGCGCGATTTCGCCTTCGGCGGCCAGCTGCTGACCGAGGAGATCATGCGCACCTACGGCCTGTCCATGGAGGAAGCCGGGCGGGCCAAGAAGGAGGGCGGGCTGCCCTCGAATTACCAGCCCGAGGTCCTCGATCCGTTCATCGACGACATGACCCAGCAGGTCAGCCGCTCGCTGCAGTTCTATCTGGCCTCGGGCAGCGGCCGGTCACAGCCGGAACAGATCCTGGTCTGCGGGGGCTGCGCGAACATTCCGGGAGTCGCGGACGTCATTGCGAGCCGTGTCGGCATACCTGCCGAGAGAGGCGACCCGCTTGGGCAGATGCGCATATCATCCAAGGCCAAGGCGCTCGGCGTGACTCGCGACGCCGTGGCGCTGCTAACGGCCTGCGGGCTGGCACTGCGGAGCTTTGAAGACGATGCCAAGTATTAACCTGCTCCCCTGGCGGGCAGATCTTCGCAAGCGCCGCCAGAAGGAATTCCTGATCGGGCTTGCCGGCGCGGTGGGACTCGCCGTGGTGATCGGCCTGCTCGCCCATTTCACGGTCAGCACCATGATCGACGCCCAGCAGGCGAAGAACGACCTGTTGAAGAGCGAGATCACCAAGCTCGACAAGCAGATCGAGGAGATCATCGCCCTCGAGGAAGAGAAGGCGCGCATGGTCGCGCGCATGGAAGTCATCGAGAAGCTGCAGAAGAGCCGGCCGGAGGTGGTCAAGCTCTTTGACGACATGGTCAGCACGCTACCCGAAGGCGTCTACCTGACCGCAGTCAATCAGAATGCGCGGAGCCTGGACTTCAACGGCTTCGCGCAGTCGAGCACCCGCGTCTCGGCCTTCATGCGCAACATCGACGCCGCGGAGGTCCTCGGCAACCCGGAACTGAAGGTGATCGAGACCGGCGCCCCGGGCACTGGCTCGAAGTTCACGCTCTTTGCAAAGCTGAAGACCCCTGCCGGCGAAGAGGAGGCGGCTGAGCCCGCGGCCAAGAAGCGCGTCAAGGAGGCCAGCCGATGAACGCTCTGAAGCGCTTCTTCGAGCAGCTGCAGAACCTCGATCCCCGCGACGTAGGACGCTGGCCGTTCCTGTTTCGGGCACTCACTGTGGCCATCGTCTTTGTGGTGGCAACGGGGCTGCTCGTGTGGCAGTTCGTTTATCGCGGCAACCTGCCCGACCTCAGGCAGGCGGAGGCCGAGCAGCAGCAGCTGTGGAACACCTTCGACCAGAAGCAGCGCAAGGCCGCCAACCTCGAGGCCTATCGCCAGCAGCTGGTCGAGATCGAGCGCACCTTCGGCGCCATGCTGCGCCAGCTGCCGGGCAAGACCGAAGTGCCGAGCCTGCTGGTCGACATTTCCCAGACCGGTCTGGCCTCTGGACTGCAGGAGAAGCTGTTCAAGCCCGCTGGCGAGGTCCG
>DATHZW010000413.1:0-5760 GCA_035458405.1 Steroidobacteraceae bacterium
GATCGACGGCTTCAGGAAGGTCCTGCACCTGATCCTGCTGCTAATCATATTCGGCATCCTGTTCGCGGCGACCCGCTCGTCGCTGCCGTTCGTGCCCGGCGACGCGGCGCTGGTGCTGGCTCCCGAGGGCCGGATCGTCGAGCAGCTTTCGGGCGATCCGCTGGACCGGGCGTTTCGCGACGCCACCGGCGAGGGGCCGCCGGAGACCCGGCTGCAGGACCTGCTCGACGTGATCGAGGCGGCGGCCGACGACGACCGGATCAGCGCCATGGTGCTGGACCTCGGTTCCTTGCAGCGGGCCGGACTGCCGGCGCTGCAGGACCTTGGCCGGGCGGTCGACGCGTTCCGGGCCTCCGGCAAGAAGGTCTTCGCCTGGGGCGGCTATTTCGACCAGCGCCAGTACTTCCTGGCGGCGCATGCGGACGAGGTCTACCTGGATCCCTTCGGCGCCGTCCTCGTCGAGGGCTTTGGCTACTTCCGCCAGTACATGAAGGGGGCCGCGGACAAGCTGGGAGTCGAGATTCACGTCTTCAAGAAGGGCACGCACAAGTCTGCGCTGGACACCCTCACCCGTGGCGACATGTCGCCCGAGGACCGCGAGGCGGCCACGGTCTGGCTGACTTCGCTGTGGGACGCATGGAAATCGGACGTGGCCAGGGCGCGCGGCCTCGAGTCCCGGGCGCTGCAGGATTACGCGGACAAGGCGGGCGCAGGCGTGCGGACGGCGGACGGCGACCTCGCCCAGTACGCCCTTTCCAGCGGGCTGGTCGACGGGTTGAAGACCTGGGAGCAGTTCGAGGAAGTCGTCAGCGAGGAGGCGGGCATCGACGAATCGGAGCACAGCTTCCCGTCAGTGGACTGGCGTTCCTACCTCGCCGTCATGCGTTCCGAGCGCGCGCTGCACAAGGGCGAGGACCACAACGTCGGCGTGGTGGTGGCCTCCGGCGAGATCCTCGATGGCGAGCAGCCGCCGGGCACCGTGGGCGGCAAGACGCTGTCGGACCTGTTGCGGGACATCCGCTACGACGATTCCATCGATGCCGTCGTGCTGCGTATCGACAGCCCAGGCGGCAGCATGTATGCGTCGGAGATGATTCGCCGGGAGATCGAGGCGCTGCAGGAGGCCGGCAAGCCGGTTGTGGCCTCGATGTCCTCGGTGGCCGCGTCGGGCGGGTACTACATCGCGGCGCCGACGGCGCGGATCTTTGCGGCGCCGACGACGATCACCGGGTCGATCGGCGTCTATGCGATGTTCCCGTCGCTGGAAAGGACGCTCGGCAAGATTGGCATCACTTCCGACGGTCTCGGCACCACCGAGCTGGCGGACGCCGGCAGGATCGACCGCAGCCTGAACCCGCAACTCGGCGAGATCCTGCAGTCCACGGTCGAGTTTGCCTACCGCCAGTTCGTGTCGATGGTTGCCTCGAAGCGGGAGCGCCCTTTCGAGGAAATCGACAGCGTTGCCGAGGGCAGGGTGTGGTCGGGCGCGGATGCGAAGGCCGCGGGCCTGGTGGACGAGTTTGGCAGCCTTCGCGACGCGATCGAGGCGGCGGCGAAACTCGGCCAGCTTCCGGATCCCTATGGCGTGAAGTGGATCGAGCCGTCCCTCACCTGGCGGCAGGCACTGGCGCTGAGGCTGCGCACGGCGGCCGCTGCGAGCCTGGGGTGGACGGGATTCGACTTCGGGTTGCCGCGCCTGCCGTTGCCCGACTCGATCACGATCGAGTTGCAGCGTCTCCTCGAACTGGGCAGGAACGGGCGCCCGGTCTACTGGTGCGCCTGCCGCGTCGACTGAGCCTTCAGGCGGCCCAGTCGAGGATCACCTTGCCGGAGCGGCCGCTGTTCATGGTCTCGAAGGCGCGCTGGTAGTCGTCGATCGCGAAGCGGTGCGTGATGATCGGGCTGATGTCCAGCCCGCTCTGCAGCATGCTGGCCATCTTGTACCAGGTCTCGAACATCTCACGGCCGTAGATTCCCTTGATGACGAGGCCCTTGAAGATCACCTCGTTCCAGTCTATCGCGACGTCGCTGGGCGGGATTCCCAGCAGGGCGACACGGCCGCCATGGTGCATCGCCTTCAGCAGGTCGCGGAAGGCCGTGGGATTTCCGGACATCTCCAGGCCGACGTCAAAGCCCTCCTGCATGCCGAGGTCCTGCATCGCGCCGGCGACGGATTCGCGGGCGACGTTCAATGTGCGCGAGGCGCCCATCCTCCGGGCCAGTTCCAGGCGATAGTCGTTGACGTCGGTGATGACGATGTGGCGGGCGCCGACATGGCGTGCGATGGCGACCGCCATGATGCCGATCGGCCCGGCGCCCGTGATCAGCACGTCCTCGCCAACGAGGTCGAACGACAGCGCGGCGTGAGTCGCGTTGCCAAGCGGGTCGAGCACCGAGGCGATCTCGTCGCTGATCTCGGCCGGCAGCTTGAAGACGTTCGTGGCCGGCAGGACCATGTATTCCGCGAAGCAGCCCGGGCGGTTCACGCCCACGCCGACGGTGTTCCGGCACAGGTGACGGCGGCCGGCGCGGCAGTTGCGGCAGTGACCGCAGGTGATGTGCCCCTCGCCGGAAACGCGGTCCCCGGCGGCGAAGCCGACCACCTCGCTCCCGACCTCGACGATCTCCCCGCAGTACTCATGGCCCACCTGCATCGGCACGGGAATGGTCTTCTGCGCCCAGGCGTCCCAGTTGTAGATGTGGATGTCGGTGCCGCAGATGGCGGTCTTCTTCATCCGGATCAGCACGTCGTTGTGCCCGACCCGCGGCGCCTCGATGTCCCGCATCCAGATGCCGGGCGTGGCTTCTGCCTTGACCAGTGCCTTCATGGCGACCTCAGCGGATGATGCCGAGCTCGCGCCCGGCGGTTGCAAATGCCCCGATGGCGCGGTCGAGCTGCTCGAGCGTGTGCCCCGCGCTCATCTGGGTGCGGATCCGCGCCTTGCCCAGCGGCACCACCGGATAGGAGAAGCCGACCACGTACACGCCCAGTTCCAGGAGCCGCTGGGCCATGCGTACCGCAAGCGGGGCGTCGCCCAGCATGATCGGGATGATCGGGTGCTCGCCGGGTACCAGGTCGAAGCCCAGCGCCTGCATGCGCTCGCGGAAATGGCGGGTGTTCTCCCACAGGCGGGATCGCAGCTCGGGCATCGAATCGAGAAGTTCGATGACCCGGATGCTCGTGGCGGCGACCATCGGCGGGATCGAATTGGAGAACAGGTAGGGGCGCGAGCGCTGCCGCAGCCACTCGACCACTTCGCGACGACCGGAGGTGTAACCCCCGCTGGCGCCGCCCAGGGCCTTGCCAAGCGTGCCGGTGAGAATGTCCACGCGCTGCAGGACCTCGCAATGCTCGTGGGTCCCGCGGCCGTTGTCCCCCATGAAGCCCGTGGCGTGGGAATCGTCCACGACGACGACCGCCGAGTAGCGCTCCGCCAGGTCGCAGATCCCGCGCAAGGGCGCGATCGTGCCGTCCATGGAGAACACGCCATCGGTCACGACCAGCCGCGTGCGCGCGTCCAGGGACTGTTTCAGGCAGTCCTCCAGCTTTCCCAGGTCGCGGTTGTCGTAGCGCAGCCTTCGCGCCTTCGAAAGACGGATGCCGTCGATGATGCTGGCGTGGTTGAGCGCGTCCGAGATGATGGCGTCGCGCTCGTCCGTCAGGGTCTCGAACAGGCCGCCGTTGGCGTCGAAGCAGGACGAATAGAGGATCGTGTCGTCCGTCCCGAGGAACCGGGAGAGCTGCTGTTCCAGCTCCCGGTGCACGGTCTGCGTGCCGCAGATGAAGCGTACCGAAGCCATGCCGTAGCCGTAGCGGTCGATGGCGCGGTGGGCCGCCTCCCTCAGCAAGGGGTGGTTGGCCAGGCCGAGGTAGTTGTTGGCGCAGAGGTTGATCACATCGCTGTCGTCGGCGAGACGCACGACGGCTTGCTGGGCCGAGGCGATGACACGCTCCCGCTTGTACAATCCCTGGGCGTCGAGCTCCGCGCCCTGCGCGGCGAGCCGGTCGAGAAATGATTTGTCCACGTTCGGGTGTTTCCTTGCGAGCGCCTATTATAGGGCAGGGCAGGCGGGACGAGGCCAAGGCAATGGGCGGTATGGATGCGGAAGCGGCCCCGGCAGCGCCGCTGCGAGTGGACAAGTGGCTGTGGTGCGCGCGCTTTTTCAAGACACGCTCGCTGGCCGCCGGGGCCGTCGCCGGCGGCAAGGTCCACGTCAATCGCGAGCGGGTGAAGCCGGCCCGAACGGTCCGGCCGGGCGACCTGCTGGAGATCACGGTGGGCTTCGACGTCGTCACCGTGGAAGTCCTCTCGATTCCCGCGCGCCGGGGTCCGGCGCCGGAGGCCCGCCAGTGCTATGCGGAAACGGCCGCGAGCGTCGCGAGGCGTGAGCGCGTCCGCGAGCAACGTCGGCTTGCGTCGATGGCGGCGCCCCAGACCGATGGGCGGCCGGACAAGCGTACCCGCCGCGAATTGCTCCGCTTCCAGCGCAAGCAGGAGGAAGGTTGACTTAACGCCAGCGCCCTGCTGGAACGTGAGCCGCGCCACGTTTCCGCGCACCCGCGTGCCGTACCTTGGGGTCGACAGCCAGTCGAGGGTGCGGCACATGAGCAAGACGAAGGAACCTGATCGGCGCCCGCGAGGCAGCGCCGGTTCACCTGCCGGCGAACAGTCGCCGGGTACCGCGGCCATGGGCGGGGAGGCACGCGCCCTCTCCGGTGTCCGGTCGCACTCGCGCCAGCCGGGTGGCCCCGGGGGCGCCCAGGCCGGCTGGGAGACGGATACCGTCACGCGCCTCGAGGACTACTTCGACCGCGACCAGGTTTGAGCCGCGACACGGGCGCAGGGCATACTGGCTGCCGGTTTCCGCCGGACGCAGCCCAGTGCCAAGACTCATTCCAGCCCCCACCGTCATTCCCGCAGCCGGAACACGCCCGAAGCGCATCGAGGAATTCGTAGGCCGCGTCAATACGGCCACCGCCTCGGTCAGCGTCGCGCGGATGGTCGGCCCTCCAGGCTGGGTCGAGCCTGGACAGAGGCCTGAATTCGACGAGTACACCCTGGTGCTCGAGGGCGGCCTGAGGGTCGAGGGCGAAGGGGGGTGCTTCGACGTCCGGGCCGGCCAGGCGGTGCATGTCGCAGCCGGCGAGTGGGTGCGCTACTCGACGCCGGAAGGCGCCACCTACGTGGCGATCTGCCTGCCGGCCTTCTCGCCCGACACCGTTCATCGCGACGAGTAGCCGACTCCGTGTCGTCCATTTCCCTGCGGCCGACCCGGCTGTTCATCGTCCTCGCGGGGCTGTTCATCACCAATGCGCTGATGGCCGAGTTCGTCGGCGTCAAGATCTTCGCCCTCGAGGACACGCTGGGATTGCCGCCGCTCGACTGGCGCCTGTTCGGGCAGTCAGGGTCGCTTTCATTCACCGCCGGCGTGATGCTCTGGCCGGTCGTGTTCATCATGACCGACATCATCAACGAGTATTTTGGCGTGCGCGGCGTGCGCTTCATCTCGTGGCTCGCGGTGGGATGCATCACCTATGCGTTCCTGTTCGCCTACCTTGCGATCGAACTGGCGCCCGCTGCGTGGTGGGTCGGCGTCGCGGCGGGGCGGGGCGTGCCGGACATGCAGGCCGCCTTCGCGGCGACCTTCGGCCAGGGCCTCTGGACCATCGGCGGCTCGGTGACCGCGTTCCTGGTCGGCCAGCTGATCGACGTGGCGATCTTCCATCGCATACGCACCCTGACCGGTGAGCGCTGGATC
>DATHZW010000414.1:0-6824 GCA_035458405.1 Steroidobacteraceae bacterium
AGTCGGATGACCGTTGGTGATCACCGGGTAGACCTGGTCGCTGGTGAACAGCAGCCTTCCGGCCAGCGTCACCCGGGCGCGCACCGCGTAGCGACGCGAAGGGACGATCCGCGCGGGGTCGTAGGGCAGCGTGAAGCGATAGGGGGGATTGCCGGCGTCCGGGACGCGGTGCGTGGCAATGATGCCGGCCGCGACGTCCGTGCGCGAGATGTCCTCGAGCGTTGCCTCGAAAACAACTCCGGGCGGCAGGGCGATGGGCTTCCCGTAGACAGCCGTCCCCGTCACCATGCCTTCACCCGGGGCCGCTTCGCCACGGACCGCAAGAACCGCCAGTGTCGCGACTGTGAGCCAGGCCAGGCCTCGCTTCATCATTGCTGCTCCCGGATTGGTGCCGATGAACCTTAAGCTAGCACAGCGCCACCAAGGGTAGCCCTACGTAGCGTTCCCCCGTCCGGGCACCGGCCCGGGCCGCCAACGGGTGCCTCCGCAAGCGCGTCACTGACCGGCGTCCGTCTTCGCGTCCGTGACGCCGAGCTGGCGAACGGCCCGTTCGAGTTTCGCGCCGTCGTTCTCGCGAATGCCTTCAGCCATCAGCTCGAAGCCGGCGACCCGGCTGCGCGTGAAGGCCACCGCCTGCGCCTGCTGCCCGGCCAGCGGCGAGTCGCCAGGCAGGCTGGCCGACCCGAGTTGCTGCAGCGCGTCCCGGTAGAACGGGATCGTCTCGCGCTCGAGCAGCTCCGCCACGTCGGCATCGCCCGCCTTGCGTTGACGCGCGTCGTCCACGACGGCTTGCATCCGCGCCAGCGCCGGCGGTTCCCCGCTCGAGTACCGGTTCCAGGCGCGCAGGAAGGCCTGCTCGTCGAGATGACCGGACGCCGCCCTGCCCGCCGCCCAGATGCCCGCCGGCACGACCGCGCAGGCCAGGAGCGCGGCGAGGACGATGCCGCCCCGCGCAACCCGGACGCTGGAGTACGCGCCCAGCGGGCGCGCGAGCAACCAGCCCATGCAGAAGCCGCAGGCCAGCCCGCCGACGTGCGCCGCGTTGTCGATGCCCGGCACGGTAAGACCGAAGATGACGGCGTAGGCGATGAAACCGAGGATGCTGGCCCGTTGCGCGCGGATCACCTCCGCGGGAATGCGGTGGCCGCCGCGCAGGAAGAACGCCAGCTGGGCCCCGATCAGGCCGAAGATCGCCCCCGATGCCCCGGCGCTGTTGACCAGTGGGTTCCAGATCACGCTCGCCAGGCTGCCGACCACTCCCGCAGCCGCATAGATCGCCGCGAACCGCGCGTGCCCGAACAGTCTTTCGACCAGGCCGCCCGCCGACCACAGCACCCACATGTTGAACAGCAGGTGCAGCGCGCCGAAATGAACGAAGGTGGACGTGGCCAGCCGCCACCATTCGCCGTCGACGGTCAATGGCGCGAAATTCGATCCCCAGGCGATGTGCACGAGCGCCTCGGGATGCAGCACGCCGGCGCCGGCCACGGCCATCGCCGCGAACACGAGGACGTTCGCGCCGGCCAGCGCGCGCGTCACCCAGGGCAGGAACGTCGGCTGCTGCATCTATCCCGGCAACTTCAGGTGTCGGTCCATCATCCGGTCGGACCATCCAGGGCAAGGCAAGTTGCATGTCCCCGCAATCGCCGGCGTCGGCACGCGCCGATTGAAACACGCGGATCCATCAGGAAGTTTCTCGATCCGGGCGCGGGTGCCGGCGATCGCCGACTCGATCGAGGTGCCCGCCGCGCTGCGCCCTGAGCTTGGACTAACCCGTTAATAAATTGACGGATAAACCCGACCGCAGCGCGACGGGCATGACAACAATGCCGCGCTTTGCGGTATGAATTCAAGAGGCACGTGCATCGGGCGGCAAACGGAGGACGTTCCGGCGAGCCTTGTCGGTGGACTGGAATCGGCGCGCGGCGCAAACTCGCGGAGACGATTGCAGCGATTTTCCCGAGGAGAACGATGACATGACGACTGGAACCTGTCTCTGCGGAACCGTTCGCTATGAGATCGACGGACCGTTCAACATGATGGTCAATTGTCACTGCTCGATGTGCCGCAAGGAGCACGGCGCGCAGTTTGCCACCTTCGCCGCGGCGCCGCTCGGCGGGTTTCGATGGCTCTCCGGTGAGGACAACATCACGACCTACGAGTCCTCGGCCAGCGGCACGCGGGGTTTCTGCAAGACCTGCGGCTCGGTCACGCCCATGCTGCTGCCGGCAATGGACATGGTGCTCGCACCTGCCGGAAACCTGGAGGGCGACCCGGGCGTCCGGCCGCAGATGCACATCTTCGTGGGCTCCAAGGCACCCGGCTACGCCATCACCGACGACCTGCCGCAGTACGAGGCGTACCCGCCAGGCTGGGGGGACGCCGGGATCGAGCGACCCGCCATCGAGGCGCCCGAGGGCGTCACTCCCGGCAGCTGCCTCTGCGGCGCCATCGCCTGGGAAGTGACCGGCAAGCCTGCATTGATGATGAACTGCCACTGCTCGCGCTGCCGACGGGCGCGCAGCGCGGCCCACGCCACCAACGCCTTCTACAAGCTCGAGCAGTTTCGCTGGGTGCGTGGCGAGGGATCGGACGAGTCGTTCAAGGTGCCCGACGCGCAATTCTTCACGCAGCACTTCTGCCCCAGCTGCGGCAGCCCCACGCCGCGGGTCATGGAGAAGTTCAACCGCGTGATGATCCCGGCCGGCGAGTTCGACACGGATCCGGGGGCGCAGCCGACGGCCAACATCTTCGCGACCTCGAAGGCGCCGTGGTTCGAGATCACCGACGGCCTGCCGCAATTCGAGGGCATGCCGCCGCGGGACTGAGCCGGACGCGCCACAGGACCGAAGGATGAGCAAGTTCGACCGCGGTTCCCTCCGGCGCTTCGCCTGGCTGTCCATCGCGGCGGCCGTGGCAACGATCGCGCTGAAGGCCCTCGCCTACCTGCTGACCGGCTCGGTCGGCCTGCTGTCCGACGCCCTGGAGTCCTTCGTCAACCTGGCCGGCGCGCTGATGGCGCTGGCCATGCTGTCGCTGGCGGCGCGGCCTCCGGATGCCAACCACGCCTATGGCCATGGCAAGGCGGAGTACTTCTCCAGCGGCGTCGAGGGCGGCCTGATCCTGATCGCGGCCGTCAGCATCGCCGTGGCTGCGGTGGATCGCCTGCTGCACCCGCGGCCCCTCGAGCAGCTCGGCCTGGGCCTGACGATCTCGGTGGTGGCCTCGCTGGTCAACTTCGGCGTGTCCGTCGTGCTCATGCGTGCTGCGAAGCAATACGAATCCATCACGCTCAGGGCCAACGCCCACCATCTCATGACGGACGTGTGGACATCGGCCGGCGTGCTGGTCGGGGTCGGCGCCGTCGCCGTGACCGGCTGGCTCTGGCTGGACCCGCTGGTGGCGCTCGCGGTGGCGGCCAACATCGTCTGGACCGGCGTCCGCATCGTCCACGCGTCGATACTGGGGCTGATGGACACGGCATTGCCGGCTGCCGAACTGGCTGCGATCACGGCGGTGCTGGATCGCTACGCCGGCGACGAGGTCAGGTACCACGCGCTGCGGACGCGACAGGCGGGCCCGCGCCGATTCGTGTCGGTGCACGTGCTGGTGCCCGGGGCCTGGAGCGTCATGCGCGGTCACGACCTGCTGGAGCGCATCGAGGCAGACATCCGCGAGGCGCTGCCGCTGGTGTCCGTGCTGACGCACCTCGAGCCGCTGGAGGATCCCGCGGCGCACGACGACCTGGACCTCGACCGGGACTGAGCCGCGCCGTCAGGCCCACTCGGGTTGGTTGCCGGCCCGCCACTTGATGCTGCAGCCGACGCTCGGCCGCTGCTCGCGGGGCACGGGCTCACCGGCCAGCACCGCGTCGACCGCGCCTCGCAGCGACTCGCCCGTCACGGGCACGCCGCTGTTCGGACGGCTGTCGTCGAACTGTCCGCGATAGACGAGCTTGCGTTGCTGGTCGAACAGGAAGAAGTCCGGCGTACAGATGGCCTGGTAGGCCAGCGCCACGGCCTGCGTTTCGTCGTACAGGTAGGGGAACGTGAAGCCGAGTTGTGCTGCGACCTCGGCCATGGCCGACGGCGCGTCATCGGGATAGGCCGTCGCGTCGTTGGCGTTGATGGCCACGATGGCGAGTCCCCGCGGTCCGTACCGGCGCGCGAAATCGGCGAAGCCCGCAAAGATGTGCCTGACGTAAGGGCAATGATTGCAGAGGAACGCGACCAGCAGTGCCGGCCGTTGCGCGAAGTCCTCGAGGGAGTGCAGTCTCCCGTCCGGGTCCGGCAGCGAGAAGCCGGGCGCCGGCGTACCGAGTTCGAGCATTCGTGACTCCCTTCGTGCCATGGCCCTTCTCCTGGCGGATTATGTCTTGGTTCCGTGAACCAGCCGTGATTCCGGATCGCTGCAAGGATAGTATCGTAGGGACGGCACGCTGGCTCGCGTGCATCCTGCGCGAACGCCCGCGATGAGCTGCCACGGAGGCGATCATGGTGTTAAAGGATTTCCTGGCCTCGGCGATGCGCCGCCTGGGCGTCTCCACCGGGACAGACGCCGCGACCAACCAGGCGCCGCAGGAGCACGTCAGGCTGTCGAACCCCTGGCACTCGGTCGCCATCCAGCCCGGTCCGAAGCGCTGCGACGCGGTCACCGGCCGGCTGGGCATGCGCTACCTGTCCAGGGACGCCCCGAAGCTGCCGCTCAAGGGCTGCACCGAGCCGGCCTGCACCTGCCGCTACCGGCACCACGACGACCGCCGGCTCGACGGCGCCGCACTGGATCGCAACGGCATGCCCCTGCCCCACCCGCAACGCCGGGACGGGGACTGAGCGGCGGAGCGGATCGCTCCGCCGGAAGGCTGAACACGACGACCGTCGGCGCGCCGCGGCTGCCGCGGCGTACTGCCGGCACTTCACGCCATCGCTGAACACGCCTGCCGTCGTCGTGACAGCCGCCACCAGATGCTCCCCGGAACGGCACTGCCAGCGCAGCGCGCCCGGTGTCACCCTGCACCAGGACGAGCGCTTGCTACAATCGCGCCCGGCCCACGCAACGGAACGCCATGCTGCCCTTCTCCGAGGCTTGCGAACGCAACAAGGATCCCATCCTCGGGATCCTGCGCGAGGCGTTTGCCGACCTGTCGGGCGTCGTCGAGATAGGCAGCGGCAGCGGCCAGCATGCCGTGTACTTCGCCCGGCGGCTGTCGCACCTCGACTGGCAACCCACTGATCGCGCCGAAAACCTGCCGACGCTCGCCGCGCGCGTCGCCCTCGACGGCCCGCCGAACCTCCGCTCGCCGGTCGAGCTCGACGTGACCTCAGCGAGCTGGCCCTTCGTTCGCACCGACGCGGTATTCAGCGCGAACACCCTGCACATCATGTCCTGGGCTGAGGTCGTGTCCTTCTTTCGCGGCGTCGGCCGGATACTCGGGCCGGGCGGCCTGCTGGCCGTGTACGGCCCGTTCCGGTATGCGGGCCGGTACACCTCCGAAAGCAACGCGGCCTTCGACCGCGGGCTGCGCGAGCGCGATGCGGCCAGCGGCATCCGCGACTTCGAGGCGGTCAGCGAACTCGCCGCCGGCCAGGGCCTCGCGCCGCTGGCGGACCACGCGATGCCCGCCAACAACCAGTTGCTGCTCTGGCGGCGTTAAACTGCCGCCGATACCGGAGCGGAGACCCGGACATTGCGGATTCTGGCCACCCTGAGAGGCTCCCTGACCCTCGCGCTGATCGCGCTCAACACGGTGCTGTGGGGCACGCCGCTGCTGCTGCTGGCCGTCGTCAAGCTCGCCACGCCCGGCCGCAGGCTGCGCGAGTCGCTGAGCCGCGGCCTCATCGTGCTGGCCGAGAACTGGGTCGGCACCAACAGCGCGATGCTTGCGCTGACCGGCGCGCTCGACTTCGAGCGCCGGGGGGACACCACGCTCGAGCGCAAGGAGTGGTACCTGATGATCTCGAACCACCGCTCCTGGGTCGACATCCTGCTGTTGCAGGCCGCCTTCAGTCGCCGGATTCCCTTCCTCAAGTTCTTCATCAAGGAACAACTGAAGTGGGTGCCGGTGCTCGGGCTTGCCTGGTGGGCTCTCGACATGCCGTTCATGCGGCGTCATTCGCGTGAGTACCTGGAGAAGCACCCCGGGGAGCGCGGTCGCGACCTCGAGGCGACCCGACGCGCCTGCGAGAAGTTCCGGCACACGCCCACGACCGTGATCAACTTCGTCGAGGGCACCCGGTTCACGCCTGCCAAGCACGCTGCCGCCGGCAGCCACTATCGTCACCTGCTGCCGCCGCGCGCCGGCGGCATGGCGTTCGTGCTCGGCGCCATGGGCGACATGCTGCACGCGACGCTCGACGTCACCATCGCCTACGGCCCGCGCACGCCGAGCCTGTGGGACCTGTGCTGCGGCCGGATGCGCCGCGCCATCGTGCACGTCCGCAGGCGCGCCATCGAACCCTGGATGACGGGCGGCGACTACGGCGAGGACGCCGCCTTCCGCGCCGGCTTCCAGGCCGCGCTCGCCGCGCTCTGGGCGGAAAAGGACGAGCTGCTCGAGCGTCTTCAGTCCGAGCTTGCAACTAACGCGGCCTGAAGCGACTCCAAGTGCCGGACCGGCGCGAACTGCCGGGCAAGACCAGTCGAGTCATCTCCATGTCCAGTCCCACCCGCCGCCGCCAGTCCGCCGTGCCGTCAACGCGGCTCGGCCGCGCCGTGCGCCTTGGACTGATGGCGGGCGAAGTCGCCTTCGAGGGCATGCTCGGCTCGGCCCGCGCACTCGCCGCGGGCAGGCGGCCGACCGCCGCCGGCGCGCTGTTCTCGGTACG
>DATHZW010000415.1:0-19386 GCA_035458405.1 Steroidobacteraceae bacterium
GGGCGCTCGGCGGGTGGTCAAGCGAGGCGGCGTCAGCTCACCGGCAATTTCAGGTAGCGCCTGCCGTTGGCTTCCTCCGGCGGCAGGTGCCCGGCGCGAACATTCACCTGCACCGCGGGGTAAAGCAGCTCGGGCACCGCCAGCGTCGCATCGCGCCTGGTCCGCAGCTGGACGAACTCCTCCTCGCTGACGCCGTCGCGCACATGGATGTTGCCCTGGCGCTGGGCGGCGATCGTCGTTTCGAACCGGTGTTCGCGCCCGCCCGGGCCATAGTCGTGGCAGACGAAGACGCGGGTTTCGGGCGGCAACGCATAGAGCCGCTGGATGGACCGGTACAGCACGTGGGCGTCGCCCCCGGGGAAATCGCAGCGCGCGGTCCCGCCGTCGGGCATGAACAGGCTGTCGCCGACAAAGACCGCGTCGCCAACGAGGTAGGTCACGCTGTCATTGGTGTGCCCGGGCGTGGGGATGACGCGACCCTCCAGCGTCCCGACACGGAAGGATTCGTCGTCGCCGAACAGGTGATCGAACTGCCGCCCGTCCGTTGCGAAGTCCTCCTCCAGGTTCAGCAGTTCCTTGAAGGTCGCCTGGACCTTGCCGATGCCCCGGCCTATGGCAATTTGCCCGCCGAACTCCCGCTTGAGGAAGGGCGCAGCGCTCAGGTGGTCCGCATGGGCGTGGGTCTCGAGGATCCAGTCGAGCTTCAGGCCACGGTCCCGGACGAATGCGGCCACCTCCCCGGCGGACCCGGTTCCGGTCCTTCCCGAGGGGGTGTCGAAATCGAGCGCCGGGTCGACGATCGCCGCGGTCTTCCCGTCATGGACCACGTAAGTCCAGGTCGAGGATTGCTTGTGCAGGAATGGCTGTACTTGCGGCCTGTTCATGGTCGCCCCCTTTTGCCTATCTTGGCAGATATTGCGCCCGCCTCCGCCCCGGGAGGCAAATGCGCTCGCCCCGCGGGACCAGCGGCTAATATCCTGTGTACCCCCTGCCGAGGATCTCCTCCAGATGCTGCTCGCCTGGCTTGGCGCCATCGCCATCGGACTCTCGCTGGGCCTGCTCGGCTCCGGCGGGTCGATCATCACCGTGCCGGTGCTGGTCTACCTGGTCGGCCAGCCGGAGAAGATCGCCATTGCCGGGTCGCTGGGCGTCGTGGGGGCCGTCGCGTTGACCGGCGCGCTGCAAAACGCCTGGCGAGGCAACGTCGAGTGGCGCAGCGTCCTGTGGTTCGGCCTGCCCGGCATGGCCGGCACCTATGCGGGGGCGTGGCTGTCGGCCTACGTCACGGGCGCCGTGCAGCTGGCCGTATTCGCCCTGGTGATGCTGGCCGCCTCGGTGATGATGTTCAGGCGCGGCGGCTACCAGCCGGCGGCGGCAACGGCGCGGCCCGCCGTCATGGTCGTCGCCGACGGCCTGGCCGTGGGAGCGCTGACCGGTTTCGTCGGCGTCGGCGGCGGCTTCCTGATCCTGCCGGCACTGGTGCTGCTCGGCGGCCTGGGCATGCGCGTAGCGATCGGGACCAGCCTGGCCATCATTGCGCTCAATGCGTTCACTGGCTTCTTCAAGCACCTGCACCTGCTCTCGGCACAGGGCCAGGCGCTCGACTGGGCGGTGCTGGGAACCTTCGTGTTGCTGGGCGCCGCGGGCAGCGTCGTCGGCAGCCACTACGCCAATCGTGTGCCGCAGGACACCCTCCGGCGCGTGTTCGCCGTCTTCCTGGTGCTGATGGCGGCATTCATCCTCTACGAAAGCGGGCCGCGCGCCGTCGGCGGCTGACATGGACGGGAGCAAGACATGAGCCAGGAATCCGGCCGGGGCGCGGGGCGTCGCAATGTCGAGATCAAGGCCCGCGTCGCCGATCCTGCCGCCGTGGAGACCCGGGCGGCCGCGATCGCCGACCAGGGTCCCTTCGACATCGAGCAGGACGACACCTTCTTCACCTGCCCGAATGGTCGATTGAAGCTCCGGCAGCTGGCGCCGGACCGGGGCGAGCTGATCCACTACGAGCGCCCCGACCAGGGCGGCCCCAAGCTCTCGAGCTTCGTGATCGCGCCGACGACCGATCCGGCGGCGCTTCGCGAGGCGTTGAGCCGCGCCTGGGGCACGGCCGGCCGCGTGCTGAAGAAGCGCCGTCTGTACCTGGCCGGGAGCACGAGGATCCACCTGGATCGGGTTGAAGGCCTCGGCGACTTCCTCGAGCTGGAGGTCGTCCTCGACGCGTCGCAATCCGTCGCCGGGGGCGAGGCCGAGGCGCGCCGGATCATGGCGGCGCTCGGCGTCGAAGAGAGCGATCTGGTCAGCGGCGCCTACGTGGACCTGCTGCAGGCCCGCGGCTGAGGAACCACCCCGGCGCAACTCGGCCGTTGTCGCCGCAGGGGGCCGGTATGATCGAGCGACACCGGCCGTCCCTGGAGCCCACGAAGGTGACTGATTTGAAGAGTCGAATGATCGCGTATCTCGCCCCCTTGATGTCCGCGGTCGTCGTGCTTGCCGCCTGCCACGTGGAACCGGCGCCGAGCGCGCCCCCTCCGGCCATAGGCACCGACCTGGCGACAGGAATCACCTTGATTGCCGGCGGTTTTGATCCGGGCCGTCAGCCCGACGGCAACACGGTGATCCTGCAGGGCAGGCAGGGGCTGGTGGTGATGGACACCGGCCGGCACCCCGAGCATACGCAGAAGATCCTCGACTATGCCGCGCAGATCCGGCAGCCGATCCTGGCGGTCGTCAACAGCCATTGGCATCTGGACCATATCAGTGGCAACGCGCGCCTGCGCGCGACCCATCCACAGCTCAAGGTGTACGCCAGTTCGGCCATCGACGGCGCGCTGTCGGGCTTCCTGGCTCAATCGCGCCAGAGCAGCCTCGAGTTCCTGGCACGCGACGGCGATCCAGCTCAGCAGGCCGAGGTGCGCGCCGACCTGGCCACCATCGACAGCGGTCGGGCCTTGTACCCCGACATCACCCTCGTGGCTGCCGGCGAGCGCACGCTGGCAGGGCGGCCGCTGCAAGTCGGCCTCGAGCGCTACGCCGTCACCGAGGGCGATGTCTGGCTGTATGACAGCCCGACGGGCGTGCTCGCGGCGGGCGACCTGGTGACCTTGCCGGCGCCCCTTTTCGATACGGCCTGCCCGGAGCGCTGGCAAGCGGCGCTGGCCCGTCTCGGGTTGGTCGACTTCGTCACGCTGGTGCCTGGCCACGGCGCGCCCATGTCACGCGACGACTTTGTTACCTACCGCCACGCTTTCGATTCACTGCTGGCCTGCGCCGCCTCGCCGGCAGGCAACAGCGACTGCGTCGACGGCTGGGAGCGCGACGCCGCGACCTTGCTCACCACCGATCCGGACAAGAGGCTGGCCCGGACTCTTGTCGATTACTACCTGTCCGCGATCCTGCGGGGCGACAGGGAGAAGAACGCCGGGCTCTGCGGCCCGGGCGGCTGACCCAGGCCCATGGCGCCGGGTGCCGGAACGGGCCTTTCAGCGGCTAGCCGCCGCCTGCGCGGCCGCCCAGCGATCCAGCTTCGCCTCCAGCACGTCGAAGGGCAGCTGGCCGTCCTTGAGAACCTGCCAGTGGTAGTCGCGCACGTCGAACCGCTCTCCCAGCGCCGCCTGGTATTTCCTGCGCAGTCCCTGCAGCCGCAGGTCGCCGATCTTGTAGCCGAGCGCCTGGCCGGGGTAGACGATGTAGCGCTCGACCTCGGCGACGATGTCGCTCTCGGCCATCGACGAGTTGTCCTTCATGTACTGGATGGCCTGCTCGCGGCTCCAGCCCCCGGCATGCAGGCCCGTGTCGACCACCAGTCGCATGGCGCGGAGCATCTCGTCGCTGAGCCGGCCATACCAGGCCATGGGGTCCTGGAAAAGGCCGAGTTCACGGCCCAGCGACTCCGAGTACAGCGCCCAGCCCTCCGTGTAGGCGACGTAACCCCCGAAACGGCGGAAGCGCGGCAGCCCGGCCAGCTCCATCTGGAGCGAGCCCTGGAAGTGGTGCCCCGGGGACGCCTCGTGCAGGGACAGGGTTTCCATGCCGAACCTGGGCTGGGCCCGCAGGTTGAAGGTGTTGACGTAGAAGGTGCCGGGCCGCGAGCCGTCCGGCGCGGGCGGCTGGTACTCGGCGCCGGCGGCCGATTCGGCCCGGAACGGCTCGATGGCCTTCACCACGTAGTCGGCCCTGGGGAAGCGGGAGAACAGCCTCGGCAGGCCGGCATTGACGCGCCGCCGGACGTCCTCGTAGCCGTCGATCAGCTCCTGCGGCTGCTCGTAGTAGAAGGACGGCTCTTCCTTCACGTAGCGGAAGAAATCCTGCAGGCTGCCCTGGAAGCCGACCTGCCGCATCACCTCTTCCATGCCGGCGCGGATGCGCGCCACCTCGGCGAGGCCGGTGCGATGGATCGCCTCCACATCCCCGGCGGACAGGCTGTCCTCGGTCGTGTACTGGGCAACGATGTGCGCGTACCAGGCGGCCCCGTCGGGCAGCCCGGACCAGCCCACCGTCGTCCGGCAGGCCGGCAGGTACTCGTCGCGGACGAAGTCGCGCAAGCTTGCATAGGCGGGATTCAGGGTCTGTTCGATCAGCGCCTTCATCTCGAGACGCAGCCGCTGGCGCTCGGGCGCCGGCCAGGTCTTCGGCATCCGGGTGACCGGCAGGTAGAACAGGCTGTCCTCCGTTCTCGGCGTGATGACCTGGTCGAGTATCGACACGGCCTTGACCATGGTCACGCGCGGCACGGTCACGCCCTGGCCGATGCCCTCGCGCAGGGTCGCGATGGCGGCATCCACCCAGGCGGGAAACTGCGAGGCGCGGCGGATCCAGCGGTCGTAGTCCGCGGGCGTCGCAAATGGCTGCGCGCTCTCGCCCGAGCCGTAGAGCACGAGCAGTTCCGGCATGCCGCCGTTGAACTGGTCGAAGGGCATCAGGCGCGACGGGAACCGCTCGCCGGCGACTTCCATGCCCCGGTCATGCAGGAACATGTCGCGCGTCAGCCGATCCTGCTCCGACAGCCCGGCCGGGTCGATCGACTCGACCGCGGCCAGGTAGCGCCCGGTGAGCGCCGTCATCGCCGCTTCGTATTCCACTGTCGTCGACATCTCGAGGCGGTCGTCGTAGCGATACTCGCTGTAGGCCGTTGCGGTCGTCGGGTTCAGTGCGAGAAGCTCGTCGAAATAGCTCTCGACGAGCTGCGACAGAAGCCCGGCCGCCGCGGGGCCAGCCGCCGGGGCAGCCACCTGTCCCGCCGGCGCGGTCGCACAGGCGCTCAGGAGAGCCGCGGCTCCCAGCGCCACAAGGTGCGTCCTCCATCGCATCGGGAAATCCTTCATCCGGGTCCTGGCTTCAGCCGCCCGTCGCGGCGGGGGCAAGTGTCGCCGTCCCCGTACGCACCGCGCGTCCGGAGACCTGCCTATAGCGCAGGATCAGCAACAGGGCGCAGGCAAAAAGCCCCAGGATCATGCCCATCCAGATCCCGCGGGGCCCCTGGGACTGGTGGATCCCCAGCCAGTACGCCACCGGGAACCCGACCAGCCAGTAAGCCGTGAAATTGAGCGCCATCGGCACGCGCGCATCCTTGAAGCCGCGCAGCGCGCCGGCCGCACCGACCTGCAGGCCGTCCGGTACGTGAAAGATTGCGACGAACAGCAGCAGCCCCGCCCCCAGCAGCTGCACCTGGGGATCCGTCGTGAACAGCGCCGCGATGTCATGCCTGGCAAGCACGATCACCATTGCCGAGGCGCCCATGAACAACCCGCACATGGCGATGCCCGACCAGCCGGCGAACCGTCCGGCAACGGGATCGCCGGCGCCCAGCTTGCGGCCGACCTGCACCGTCGTCGCCGAGTGAAATGCAAGCGGCACCATGAACATGATCGAGCCCCAGCTGAGCGCGATCTGGTGAGCCGCGACGATCTCCGTGCCGAGCGTGCTCATCAGCAACCCGGCGACGGCGAAGAACGCCCCCTCGGACAGCACGCTGCCGCCGATCGGCAGGCCGAAAGCGAGAATCTCCCTGAGCGTCCGTCGCTCCGGCCACTCGAAGCGCGCGAACAGCGCGAACGGCTTGTACACACGGTGCCGGCGCTGGTACAGGTGCATCGCGACCAGCATGGACCATTGCGACATGACCGTTGCGATGGCACAGCCGCGCGCGCCGAGGCTCGGCACGCCGAAGTGGCCCAGCGTGAAGACCCAGTTGCCGAGGACATTGGCCGCCAGGCCGAGCGCCGCGGTGAACATGATCGGCCGCGTCCAGCCGATGCCCTCGGTGGTGTAGCGATGGGCCAGGTAGGCCATCATGGCCGGCATCCCGAAGCACAGGGTGTGCACGTAGGCGGTCGCATGCGGGATGGTCCGCGGATCGGTCCCGAACCACTCCAGGACCGGGCCGACGAACATCAGGGCGACCAGCACCGGCAGCGCGATCATCTGCGACAGCCACAGGCCCTGCCGGAAGCGGTGGCCGACATCCTCGTTCCGGCCAGCGCCATAGGCGTGCGCCACCAGGGCCGGCAGCGACAGCAGGATTCCCAGGCCGCCCAGCCAGAAGAGCTGGTAGTAGCTGCCCCCCACCGCGACGCCCGCCAGCGCCTCCGGTCCGACCCGGCCCGCCGCAATGGTGTTGGTCACGCTCATGCCGGCCAGCACCAGGTTGTTGACGAGCAGGGGCCCGCCCAGGTGCAGGATGGCGCGGGCATCGCGCTGGAAACGGGCGGCGATCTCTGGCGACACGAACATGACGAGCCACGGCCGTGCCGTGGCGGGTACAGAATGGGGCTGGCATTCTAGCCGAACCCCGCCCGAGCGGATGACGCCCGTACGCCGGTGAGAGCGAGAGGAATCGGCGCGGGCAGCAGGAACCTGGAGGTTGAGCATGCTGGTTGGATCACAGGTCAGGCGCGTTGCCGTCATCGGCGGCAGCCGTATTCCCTTTGCCCGCGCCCACGGCGCCTACGCCCGGGTGGGCAACAAGGAAATGCTCACGGCCGCGTTCAAGGCCGTTGTGGGCCGCTTCGGCCTGAAAGGCGCGATCCTGGGGGAGGTCGCCGCCGGCGCGGTGATGAAGCACTCCAGCCAGTGGAACCTGGTCCGCGAGTGCGTGCTCGGCAGCGGCCTCGCGCCCGAGACCCCCGGCACCGACCTGCAGCGCGCCTGCGGGACCAGCCTGGAGGCCGCGATCCTCGTCGCCAACAAGATCGCGCTCGGCCAGGTCGACTGCGGCCTGGCCGGCGGCGTGGACACCGTCTCCGACGCGCCGATCGTCTATCCCCGCGAGTACCAGCAGCTGCTGCTGGCGAGCTTCCGTGGTCGCTCGGTCGGCCAGCGCGTTCGTCCCTGGCTCGGTCTGCGGCCGCGACATTTCAAGCCGGTCCTGCCCGGCGTCGTCGAGCCGAGGACCGGGCTGTCCATGGGCGAGAGCTGCGAGCAGATGGCCCGCGACTGGTCCATCCCCCGGGGGGAACAGGACCAGCTGGCCTGCGAGAGCCACGCCCGGGCCGCGGCCGCCTACGCCGAGGGCTTCTACAAGGACCTCGTCGTCCCGTTCGAGGGCCTCGACGCCGACAACAACATCCGCCGCGACACCACCCTCGAGAAGCTGGCAGCGCTGCGCCCGGCCTTCGCCAGGGACGGAACGCTGACGGCGGGCAACAGCACGCCGATGACCGATGGCGCCTCGGCCGTGCTGCTGGCAAGCGAGGACTGGGCGCGGACCCGCGGGCTGCCCGTGCAGGCCTACCTGAGCTTCGGCAAGGTCGCGGCCGTCAATTTCATGGGCGCCGAGGGCCTGCTGATGGCCCCCGCCTATGCGGTGCCGCGGATGCTGGCCGACGCCGGCGTCGGGCTGCAGGACTTCGACTTCTACGAGATCCACGAGGCCTTCGCCGCACAGGTGCTGTGCACGCTGAAGGCCTGGGAATCGCCGGAGTTCTGCCGGGACCGACTCGGGCTCGAGGGGCCGCTGGGCTCGATCGACCGGTCGAAGCTCAACGTCAAGGGCAGCTCGCTGGCGGTCGGCCATCCCTTCGCGGCGACCGGGACACGGATCGTCGCCACGCTCGCCAAGCTGCTCGCGGAGCGGGGCTCCGGCCGCGGGCTGATCTCGGTCTGCACTGCGGGCGGGATGGGCGTCACGGCCATACTGGAACGTTGATCGGTGCTCTAATCGGTGCCAGGCACCGCCAGGATCCGGACCATGAAGACCAAGAAAGAGATCGTCGACAACTGGCTGCCCCGCTACACGGGCACCGCGCTGAAGGATTTCGGCAACCACATCCTGCTGACGAACTTCGGCAACTACCTCGACATCTTCGCGAAGCTCATGGGCGCGACGGTGGTCGGTCGCGACCGGTCGATGCCCAACGCCACCGCGGACGGCATCACCATGATCATGTTCGGCATGGGCAGCGCCAATGCGGCCACCGTCATGGACCTGCTGTCGGCGACGAAGCCCAAGGCGGTGCTGCTGCTCGGCAAGTGCGGCGGGCTCAAGCGCAAGAACCGCATCGGCGACCTGGTGCTGCCGATCGCGGCGATCCGCGGCGACGGCGCCTCGAACGACTACCTGCTGCCGGAAGTCCCCGCCCTGCCGGCGTTTTCCCTGCAGCGCGCGGTCTCGACCGTGATCCGCGACCTCGAGCAGGACTACTGGACGGGCACCGTCTACACCACCAACCGGCGGGTCTGGGAACACGACGCCGAGTTCAAGCAGTACCTGCGCAAGACGCGCTCGATGGCCATCGACATGGAGACTGCCACGATCTTCGCCGCCGGCTTCGCCAACTCCATCCCCGCCGGCGCCCTGCTGCTGGTCAGCGACCAGCCCATGGTGCCGGAGGGCGTGAAGACCGCCGCGTCGGACCAGCAGGTGACCCAGCAGTTCGTCCAGCGGCACATCGAGATCGGCATCGAGGCGCTGCGGCTGATCCGCCGCCACGGCAAGAGCGTCAAGCACCTGCGTTTCGACTGAGGACCCGGCCCATCTGCGCAGCTGGCCGCTCGCGACCAGCCGGGCATCCGCGGGAAGCGCTCTTGAGTCTGGATTTGCGCCAGATGATACGGGGCACCGCAGCGCCGTCGCGCCGCGGCAGAACGCCCTGGCGCCTTCCCCCGGGTGGCGCGGGTCGGCCATCACCGCGCATTGCATCCAGACCGGCTAGCATATGAGGCCTGACGGACGCAGAAACCCGCCGCCGCGCACAGGTGGCGCCATACCGGGCGCAAGCGCCTACGGAGCCTTTGCATGAGAGTGTCGATGCCCACGCGGGAAGACGTCCTCGCCCTGCCGCCGCTGCTTACGATTGCAGTCCCTGCCGAGTGGCAGGACGTCAACGAGCACGTCAACATGCAGTACTACCTCGCTCTCTATGATCGAGCTGGCTGGCCCATGCTCGAGCGAATCGGCATCGACTCAGGCTACTTTCGCGACCGGCGCCAGGGGCTCTTCGATCTCGAGCACCACATCTGGTACCTGGCCGAGATGCACGTCGGCGACCAGGTCAGCGCCCATGTCCGCTTCCTGGCCCGCGGCGAGAAGCGCTTGCATGGCCTGATGTTCCTCTTCAACCTCACGCGCAACCGGCTCGCGAGCGCGATGGAGTTCGTCTCCACCGGCGCCGATCTCGAATCGAGGCGCAGCGCGGCGTTGTCCGGCAAGGTCAAGGCGCAGCTCGACGAACTCATCGCGGTCCACGCCGCCCTCGATTGGCAGGCGCCGTGCTGCGGCGTGATGTCGCCCTGACCTGCGGAGCGCATCCGTTGCCGGATTTTGCCGGACGCGTCGCAATCGTTACCGGTGCCGGCAAGGGCCTGGGGCGCGCCTACGCGCGCCTGCTGGCTGCCAGCGGCGCCTCGGTCGTCGTCAACAACCGGGTTAATGCGGGCGAGGAGTCCGCGGGGTCCGCTGACCTGGTGGTCGAGGAAATCCGGCAGGCGGGGGGCGTCGCAGCGGCCGACTACCGGGATGCGGCGGATCCGGACGCCGGCGCGCGCATGGTCGAGGCCGCGCTGGACCACTTCGGGCGGCTCGACATCCTCATCGCCAACGCGGGCGTCAACGAGTCCATTGCCTTCCGCAACCAGCGTCTCGACGAGTTTCGCCGGGTCATGGAGATCAACTTCTTCGGCACCTTGTCGATCTCCCACGCCGCGTATCGAGTCATGTACGGGGCGGGCTACGGCAGGATCCTGCTGACGACATCGACGGCGGGGCTCTACGGCGGCACCGGGCTGCCTGCCTATTCCGCCTCCAAGGCGGCGGTCATCGGCCTGATGCGGGCGCTGAGCCTCGAGGGCGCTCGCGCAGGTGTGCTGGTCAACGCCATCGCACCGTACGCCACGACACAGATGACGGCGGACCTGACCCCGGCGGCCTGGCACGCGCCTTTCGACCCTGCGCGTGTGGCGCCCGTGGCCGCCTGGCTGGTCAGCGAGGGCCTGCGCCGCAGCGGGGAAATCATCGTCACCGGCGGCGGCGCCTTGCGGCTGGCCAGAATGACGGAGAGTGCTTCCGTCAGGCTGCCGGAAGACGATTCGTCGCTTGAGCCACTGCTGGCATCGCTCGGGGCTTCAGGCGAGTTCAGGCCCATGCTCTCGGCGCAGGCCGAATTTGCAGAGTTCGCGTCGTCCCTCGGCCTCTCTCCCTGACGCTTCGACGACGGGTCATACGCGTTCGAGCACGGTCGCGGTACCGCTGCCGGCGGCGCCGGAAACGCTGATCAGTGCGATCGCGCCGTCCCGCCGCTCGAGTTCGTCGAGCGCCATGCCGACGAGCATGCCGCCGGTCGCGCCCATCGGATGACCGAGCGAGATGGCGCCGCCGTTGGCGTTGAAAAGCTCCGGATCCACGCCGGTGTCACGCAGGAACTTGATGCTGGTTGCGGCGAAGGCCTCGTTGAACTCGATCACGTCCAGGTCATCGAAAGCCATCCCGGCGCGTCCGAGCGCCTTTCGTGCGGCGTCGATGCCGCCGGTGAGCGCGAGCAGCTCGTTGCCGGATGCATTGGCCATGGAAGCGATGCGCGCACGCGGCCGCAACCCCAGGGGACTTCCGGCGGCCGCGGCGCCAATCAGCACCAGCGACGCGCCATCCGCCGCACCCGGGGAATTGCCCTTGTGGTGAACGGGATCGTATGCCGGCAACCCCGGGAATGCCCGTCTGAACGCAGCCTGGTAGCGAGCGGCCGCCTGGCCGAACACCGGCTCGAAACCCGCCAGCTGCTCCACGGTCACGCCGGCCCGAATGATCTCGTCTTCGCTGACGATGGCGTCACTGCCCCGTTGCCGGACCGGGACGATTGAGCGACGGAAGCGGCCCTCGTCGCGCGCGCGCCCAGCTCGTTGCTGCGAACTGACCGCATAAGCATCGCATTCCTGGCGGCTGATGGCATCGAGGCCCGCGATCAGGTCGGCGGCCACGCCCATCGGAACGAAGCCTGCGGCACTGATCAGTTCCGGGTCGGTGTAGAAACTGCCCCTGTCCGAGAGCATCGCGACGCGAGACATGGACTCCACGCCGCCGCCAAGAACGAGTTGGTCCTGGCCCGTCATCACCTTCATTGCCGCAAAATTGCAGGCGTCCAGGCCAGAGCTGCAGTAGCGGTTCAGCGTAATGCCCGACACCTTGCTCGACAGGCCGGCATACAGGGCCGCGACCCTGGCGATGTTCCCGCCTTGGTCGCCGACCTGGGTCACGCAGCCCAGCAGCAGGTCGTCGATCGCATCCGCCGGCAAGCCGTGCCGCGCGGCCAGTTCCCGCGTCAAAGCGGCGACCAGCTCGACTGGCGCGATCTCGTGCAGGCCGCCGTCCGGCCGGCCCCTGCCTCGGGGGGTGCGTACGGCGTCGTAGACATACGCGTGTTCCATCGCTTGCTCCTGCAGTCCGTCAGGCGTCCGCCGCGCCGCCTCGTGCTCCGATTGTTCCCGATCCCGCGGATTCCGGGGCCGGCGACGAAATCGCCTCAATACTGCCTGACGCGACATCGGACCGTCAGCCCCTGTGCCATACCATGGCGGCTTGCCGCCACATCGCGGGCATCGCGGAGCGCGGCGGGGCCGCGAAGACGATGCCGGGAGTACACTAGGCAGCTCACACCCAGGGGTCATGAGGACGGACGCCGTGCAGGGGCTGCCTGGCAACCACCGTTTCCCGCTCGCCGGCGCCCGGCGCTGGCATCGGGCCTCGCGGCCGCCCGGCGCGCCGCCCGCCCGGGGAGCTGAACAAACATGAGATTCGACCAGGCGCCGTTTCGAGAGACAGCCTTCCCGCCTTCCGACATGCGGGTCGAGCGCCGTCCGGACGGCACGTTGATTGTCGAGCCGGTCGAGGCGCTGCGTCCCCACGCGGCGAGCGTTCCGCGCGAGTTGGCAGCCTGGGCGGCGCGACAACCGGACAAGATCTACCTGGCAGAGCGCCCGGCGCCGCACTCGGACTGGCAGCGGCACAGCTACGAGGCCACCAAGCACGATGCGGACGCCATCGCGCAGTGGTTGCTCGATCGCGGCATCGGGCGCGACCGTTCGGTGCTCATCCTGTCCGGCAACTCGATCCTGCACACCGTGGTGAAGTACGGCGCAATGTCCGCAAGAGTGCCGGTGTGCCCGGTGAGTACCAACTACTCGCTGATGGGCGGCGACTACGGGCGTCTTCGGCACGTGATTTCACTGGTCCGTCCGGCGGTGATCTTCGCAGAGCAGGCCGGGCTGTTTGGCGCAGCCATCGACGCGCTGGAAACCGGCGACGCGCTGGTGCTGACCGACGACCCCGGCCGGCTGCGCCGGCCGGCAGTCGCCATTGCCGACGTTCTCGCGACAACGGCCGGACCGGCGGTGGCTGGATCCATCGACGCGATCGAACCCGACGAGGCGAGCGTCTACATGCTCACCTCCGGATCCACCAGCCTGCCGAAAGCGGTCATCCAGACCCAGCGCATGATCACCGCCAACCTCGCCCAGGGCCGTCAGGTGCTGGGCGAGACCGCCGGCTGGCGCGACGTGATGCTCGACTGGCTGCCATGGAGCCATGTTTCCGGCGCGTTCACCCAGATGGGTGTGCTGACGAGCGGAGGTACCCTGTACATCGACGGCGGCCGGCCGGTGCCGGGGCTGTTCGAGCAGTCGATCCGAAATCTCAAGGAAATCGCCCCGCAGTTCTTCGTGAACGTCCCCATGGGCTACGCCATGCTGGCCGACGCCTTGCAGGCTGACGCCGAGTTGCGCGAGAGATTCTTCAGCCGGCTGCGGCTCATGCTCTACGGCGGTGCCGGCCTGCCGCGGCCGCTGTACGAAAGGCTGCAACAGCTTGCGGTGGACACGGTCGGAGAGCGCATTCTCTTCATCGCGGGCTTCGGCGCAACGGAGACGACCTCGGGATGCATGTCCATCTACTTCCAGACCGAAGAGCCTGGAATCGGCCTTCCGATGCCGGGCCTGAGCCTCAAGATGGTGCCGCTCGGCGATCGCTACGAGCTGCGGATGAAGGGCCCGATGATTTCCCCGGGCTACCTCGGACTGCAAGGCAAGAACGCGGAGATCTTCGACGAGGAGGGCTACTTCCGCCTCGGCGACGCGGGTCGCCTGCAGGACCCGGCGAATATCCAGAAAGGCCTCGCCTTTGCCGGACGGCTGGCGGAGGAGTTCAAGCTGACGAGCGGGACGTGGGTATCCGCCGGTCACCTGCGAGCGCTGCTCGTCCAGGCTTGCGATCCACTGATCGCCGATGCACTTGTCTGCGGCGAGGGCCGATCGTACATCGCAGCCCTGGCCTGGCCGCGTCTCGAGGCCTGTCGCAAGCTCATCGGCGCCCCTCCGGCGGTACCGCCAGAGGAGGTTCTCGGTCATCCGGCCGTGCGCGAACGGATTCTCGAGTGTCTGCGGGCGCACAACGCCGCGAACCCGGCATCGAGCACGCGGATACGTCGCCTGGCGTTCCTGCTGGCGCCGCCGAGCGTCGACGCCCACGAGGTTTCCGACAAGGGTACGATCAATCAGGCACTGGCGCTCGAGCGGCGCGCAGCCGACGTCGAGCGCCTCTACGCCGAGCATCCCGATCCATCGGTGCTGCTGGCCGACTGACCCCGCGCTGAGGCACCGCGAGTCCAGCGCCGCGGCAGGCGGGGTCTCTCAGGCCGGAGCCTTGCTCTTCGACAGCAGCTTGGCGCTGACCCAGGTGCTGTGGAAGCCGTGCGGGACCCGCATCGGCAGCCTGACCCGCGCCACGGGACCCCGTCCCAGTTCCCGGGCTCGCGCGTCATACACGTGCAGTTCGGTCGTCTGCTCGTCCAGGCTGGTCACGTAGCTGAGCAGGTAGCCGTCGTCCTCGCAACGGGCGGCGTCAGCCGGCGCGAAGGGCGCCTCGCTGCACCAGTGGCGCTCGCCTTCGCTGTAGGCAGCGAAGGCGCCGCTCTGCAGGTCGTACTTCGCTATCCCGCCGAATTGCGCTCCGAGTTCCCTGTTCCTCATGAGGATGTTGTACGAGTAGCGCGTCTCGATTCCCTGCAGGGCGCTGTTTGAGGTCGGAAACTCGCTGTTGATCGTGTCGTCGACCAGTCTCTCCCGCGTCTGGCCCGTCTTGACGTTGAAGCGCCATTCGTACACGCAGGCGTCCGTCTGCAGCTGGGCGATCATCTTTGCGAGGCGGGCCCCGTCCGGTCGGCCGGCCAGATCGGTCGGCGTCCGGTAGCGGCAGCCGACCATCACGACTTCATCGGCATCGTCCCAGCAGTTGATGACGTGGTAGAGAAAGCAGGGTTCCGCCTCGAACCAGCGGATCTCGCGCTCCGAACCATAGCGTGGCACCACGGCAAAACGCGCCGGTCGCTCCGGGAAATACTTCAGCTTGTGCCGGCCTGCCGCCAACGCTGCCTCGTCGTAGGACAGCGACAGGTCGTGCAGGATCGAGTATTTCCGCGTGAACCCCATGTCGTGCGGCAGGCTCGGCCCCGGCGTCTCGACATTGATGCTGTGGCGGACACGGCCCTCGGGACCGACCACGCCGTAGGTCATGTACGGCCACTTCCTGCCGTAGTCAAAGAAGATGAATTCGTCCGTCGCTTCGTCGACCTTCGAGTGGGCTGAAACACCCGTCTTGAGCGTGCTTCCGAAGGTCGCCGGACCAAGAGTTTCGAGGGTATGCGGATCGACATGATAGGGCTGGCCAGAGCGATACCACATCGTGATCAGCTTGCCCGCGTGAAACGTCACATCGGTGTTCGAAGTGTCCTTCTCGGGCATGTCGGGCCTGTCCGAACGCGGCGGATCAAGCAATCCCGGCCAGAGGGACTTGTTGGCCCTGGACTCCTCCTCGAAGCAACTCGTCCGCACATAGCGATTCCGGTACAGGATCCGGCCGCGATCGAAGTAGGTGGCATGCAGCATGCCGTCGCCGTCGAACCAATGGTAGCGACCTTCCTTCAGGTAGCGCGCATTCGGACCGTTGCGGACGAACACGCCGTTGAGGTCCGCGGGAATCTCGCCGATCACCTCGAAGTCGTCGAGATCAACTTCCTCGGTGACCGGGCCAAAGGTACCGGAAAGAAGCGGGTGATCAGGCTTGACCATGAAATCGTCCTCGACATGCACGGCGGGCGGCCGGCGAAATGCCAACACAATCAAGTTACTTGCATAACGAGACTATCAACGCTGTGAGCCCGAAGGCAAGCCGCTGCCACATCGATTGCACCGCGTCGTCGCCGGACCTAGACTTGCGTCATGCGAACCACGCCCCCTGAACTGGCTGCTCGCTTTCGCTCCCGGGGATGGTGGGGTGACACCACGGTCCATGACCTGTTCGCGCAGAACGCCGCACGGACCCCCCAGAGACTGGCCGTGGTGGATCCCCCCAACCGCACGGATCTCGTCGGCGGAGAGCCCTTGCGACTCAGCTACCGTGATCTCGCCGCCAGGGCCGAGAACCTCGCCGGGTTCTTCCTGCAGCAGGGCCTGACGCCGGGCGACGTGGTGGTCACCCAGCTGCCGAACATCGTCGAATATGTGCTGGTCTATCTTGCTGCGGCCCGACTCGGCCTGGTCGTCAGTCCGGTACCGATGCAGTACCGCGGCCACGAGCTTGGCCACATCGTCGGTTTGCTGGCTCCCGCAGCCTATGTCACCTGCGCCCAGTTCAAGGACACGGACTACGCCCACCTGGCAGTCGGCGTGACCGGCGGCCGCGGTACCCGGGTCCTCGTGTTCGGCGACACCGATGCTCCCGGAGCGCGATCGATCGACCTGGACGGCACCGGGGCCGCCGCGGCAGTCGCCGCGCGCACGGCGGCGCAACCCGTGGCGGCCGATGACATCTACACGATCTGCTGGACATCGGGCACTGAGGGTGTGCCGAAAGGCGTGCCGCGCAGCCACAACCACTGGATGGCGATCAGCTACGGGCACTTCGAGGGAGCACGACTGCGCGAAGGCGACAGCCTGCTCAACCCCTTCCCGCTGGTCAACATGGGCGCGATCGGCGGCTGCTTCATGTCATGGCTGCGCGGCGGCGGCACGCTCATCCTGCATCACCCCCTCGACCTCGGTATCTACCTGCGGCAGATCGCCGAGGAGAGACCCGACTATGCAATCGCCCCGCCCGCCATACTCAACATGCTGCTCAAGAACGAGGCGCTGCTCGCCACCGCCGACCTGTCCTCGCTGCGCTGCATCGGCTCCGGATCCGCGCCGCTGGCGCCGTGGATGATCGAGGGCTATCGCGACCGCTTCGGCATCGACGTGGTCAATATCTTTGGCGCCAATGAGGGGGTCGCGTTCATCTCGGGAGCCAACGAGATTCCGGATCCGGCCTTGCGGGCCAAGTACTTCCCCAGGTTCGGGCGCCCGGAGTTCGAGTGGCCGGCGACCGTGTCGCGGATGATCGAGACCCGCGTCGTGGATACGGAAACCGGGGAGGAGATCCTCGAGGCCGGACACCCCGGCGAAATGCAGCTGCGCGGACCGATCGTCTTCGACGGCTATTTCGGCAGCGCCGAACTGACCCGGAACGCCTTCACGGAAGACGGCTACTATCAGACCGGCGACCTGTTCCAGATCGCCGGCGAACCCGGCAACGAGCGCTACTACGAGTTCGTCGGCCGGCTCAAGCAGTTGATCGTCCGCGGCGGACTGAAGATCTCCCCGGAGGAACTCGACGACCTGCTCGCGGCCCACCCCGATCTGGCGGAGGGCGCGGTCGTCGGAACGCCCGACACCATACTGGGCGAACGTGTCTGTGCCGTCATCGTGCCGCGAACCGGCAAGAGCCTCTCCGTCGAGGCCTTGCAGGATTACCTTAAGTCGCGCGGCGTCGCGGTATACAAGTGGCCCGAGCGCGTCGTCGTCACCGACGCACTGCCCCGCAATCCCATGGGCAAGGTGGCGCGCGCCGAGCTTGTAAAGTTGGCATCCACGGGCTGACGCCGATCGCCGGACCCCGGCCGGCGGTTGTGGACATCCGCGACCTTCTGTGCTTGTCTAACGCAATTATCTGGCACCGGACCGCTGTGGCATGAAGGGACCTTCTACTGCGCCCACCCCGGCCAGCACGAGGCCGGGATACGTTCGCGCCAGTTCCGTCTCGCGGGCGCTCGCTGCAGTGGGCGACCGGTGGTCGCTGCTGATCCTGGCCGCCGCTTTCCAGGGCACCAGGCGCTTCGAGGAGTGGCGCCAGGGCATCGGCATTTCAAGCAATATCCTCACGACCCGCCTCGAAAGGCTGGTGCGGCTCGGCAGCCTGCGCAAGGTCGCCGTGGCGGGCGGCGCGCGCCGGCGCGAGTACCGGTTGACACCGATGGGCACGGATTTCTTTCCAACCGCACTCATGTTCTGGCGCTTCGATCGCCTCTGGTCGCGGCGCCGGGCCCGGCAGCCGGCGACACTGACGCACACGACCTGTGGCAAGGTGATGAGCCCCACGCTGACCTGCGGGCACTGCGGGGTTGCCGTCCGTGCACGGAATGTCCGGTACCTGGACGGCCCCGGTGCGGGCTTCGAGCGCTTGCCGCCGCCGAAGCGCAGCAGGCGCTCAAACATGACCCTGGATGACCGTGCCGAGCTGAGCATGCTCGTCGGCGAGTCGATCGACATCATCGGCGATCGCTGGACTCAGCAGGTGCTGTCGACGTTCTTCCTCGGCGCGCGACGCTTCGAGGACATCCGCGCCCGCTGCGGCGTAGCCACCAACATACTCGCCGACCGCCTCAAGCTGCTGGTCGAGCATGGACTCCTGCAACGGCGTGTATGCGTGACCAGCCCGCGCCACTTTGAGTACGTACTCACCCCGAAGGGCATGGACGTATACCCGATCGTGCTCACGCTGATGAAATGGGGCGACCGCTGGCTCGCGGGAAAGGCAGGGCCGCCCCTCATCCTGCGCTGCAACCACTGCGATCACGTCCTCGACGCGGTGGTCCTGTGCGACCAGTGTGGTGGTGCGCTCGACCCCCATGACGTCAGCTTCCGGCGTGGCTGACGATCCTCATTGACCCGCATCGCCGGCCGGCGGTCAGGAGGGTTCCTTGATCGAGAGGCCGCCGTCCACCGTGATGGTCTGTCCCGTCAGGTAGGCCGCCGCACGCGAGGCCAGGAACACCGCCACGCCGGCCATGTCTTCCGGCAGGCCGATTCGCAGTGCCGGGATGCCCGCTTCGATCCTCTTCAACAACTGTTCGTTCTGCCAGAACGCCCGCGAAAAATCCGTCTTGATCAGGCCGGGCGCAATGCAGTTTGCGCGGACACCGCCGCGCCCCCACTCCACCGCGAGACTTCTGGCAAGCGACGAGTCGGCCGCCTTCGACATGTCGTAAACGGCGATCGTCGGGCTGCCGTGGGTGCCCCCGATGCTGGAAACGATGATGATGCTGCCACCACCGCTGGCCACCATGTGTGGCGCCGCCATGTTGCAGAGCCAGAAATTGCTTTTGACATTGCTGTTCATGATCTTGTCGTAGGCATCATCGGGCATCTTTGCCATCGGTCCGAAGTAGGGGTTGACCGCGGCGTTGCATACCAGGATGTCGAGCCGGCCGAAGCTCGCGACTGACTGGTCCACGAGGTTCTGTAACTGCTGCTTCTCCGAGACGTTGCAGGGCACGACGATCGCCTCGCCACCTGCCGCCGCTATGGCGTCGACGACCGACTGGCAGGCATCGGGCTTGCGGCTCGAGACGACGACCTTTGCGCCCGCCCTGGCCATGGCCTCCGCGATGGCGCGACCGATCCCACGGCTGGAGCCGGTGATGACGGACACCTTGCCGGTCAGATCAAACATTGCGTTTTCCTCCAGATGGATGGTTTGCGTCCGAGGTTCCGGCGGGGCTTCATGCCGGCAATCCATGGCCGGCATCGCGCACGATTGCCCAGCCCGCTCGCGCGACCATCTGGTAGCAGTCGCCGAACAGGTGCGCCGCTTCC
>DATHZW010000416.1:0-2675 GCA_035458405.1 Steroidobacteraceae bacterium
GGGCCGCGCTGACCGGCAATGTGAAGGGATTCCTGCGCGAGTTGCGCGTAGGCTTCTTCGGCTCCGGCGTGGGCCCGGTGGTCGGCGTGGCGTTCGCCCTGCTGCCGATGGGCGCCATGGCGCTGAGCAGCTCGGTGTCCAGCACCTTGCAGGTCGACCTCGGCATGACCGACGGGCAGATCGCCCAGCTCAACGTCTACAGTACCGTCCTCGCCGGCATCGGCTGCGTCGTCGGCGGCTGGGCAGCGGACCGACTCGGACAGAGGAAGATGCTGGCGGCCTGGTACCTGCTCACCACGCTGCCGACCCTCTATCTGGCGACGGCGATCGCGACCGGGGGCGGTCTCGAGGGCATCACGATCTTCCAGTATTTCGCCGCATCACTGGTCTTCAGCTGGTGCATGGGAATGCACTACGGCACGAGCGCGGCGCTGTTCATGGGCCTGACCAACCCGCTCGTCGCGGCGACCCAGTTCACCGGCTACATGGCGCTGAGGAACCTGACGATTTCGTACACCAACATGTGGCAGGGGGCGCTGGCCGACTCGCAGGGCTATTCCACCGTGCTGTACATCGACGCCCTGCTGGTTGCACTGCCGGTACTGCTGCTGCCGTTCCTCAAGCCGTCGACGCGCGCGGTCCAGGAGCCGCCCTCCAGGGGCGCCCCGCTGCCCGAAGCCGGATAAGCCGCGGCGGGCCGCGCGGCGCTAGCCGGTGCCGAGGTGCCGGGCCTCGACCCGGTCGTAATAGTCGATGATCTGCCGCACGTACTGGCGCTTGCGCAGGTAGCTGCCCGGAAAGAAGCTGCGCTTGAAGCCGTAGACGATGATCGACTTGAGGTCGTGCCGGTCCAGCCCCAGGTGGGTGCAGGCCAGCAGCAGTTCGTTGGTGACCGTCGTGTTGCTGACCAGGCGGTTGTCGGTGCAGATCGTCGTGGACAGTCGCTGGGCGCGAAGCTTGCTGAAGGCATGCTCCTCGAGCCGCCGCAGCTGCGGGTGGGTCTGCAGGTTGCTGGTCAGGCACACCTCGAGCGTGATGCGCCGGTCGGCGATGTAGTTGCCCAGCCGCTCGACGTAGTGCTCGCGATCCCCTATTTCCTCGTCGCGGATCGCATCCGGCTCCAGCAGGTAGGTGCCGTGGCCGATGCGGTCCGCATGCAGGTCCGTGATCGCCTGGAATATCGATTCCGGGCCGTAGGCCTCGCCCGCATGGACCGTCTTTTTCAGGAAGTGGCGGTGAGCGTAGTCGTAGGCCTGCTTGTGGTCGCCGGCCGGGTAGCCGGCCTCTTCGCCGGCCAGGTCGAATCCCACCACCTGCAGTCCGTACCCGTCGCGCGCCGCCACGGCGGCCCGGGCCAGCTCGATGGAGGCCATCGAGTAGAGTTCCTTCGCGCGAGCGTAGGGATGGGCGGCAAACAGGGTCGCGTAGTACTGGCTGAACGCGCCGGTGAACATGCGCATGGCGCAGCAGATGATTCCGTACTCGAAAGGCGGCTCTGCGGCGGCCAGCACCGCGGCTCGCTGGTTCCAGGCGTCGCGGGCACGCCGCAGTCCGCGATCGACGGCAGCGATCGCCTGGACGGCGTCGAGTCCCGGGTGGACATGGAGCTGCGGGGCGAAGCGAACCTCGAGGTAGCGGACCCCTTCGGCCTGGTTGTCCTCGGCCAGCTCGGCTGCGGCCCGCTCGAGCGCCTCCGCCGTCTGCAGCGCCGCGACGGTGTACTGGAATCCGCGGAGGTACTCGCCCAGGCTCGCGTAGCGTTCCTTGAACACCGTCTCCCGCAGCCCGCCTTCGGTCGCGCTGGGCAGCTTCACGCCGCCCTCGCGGGCCAGTTCGATCAGTGTCGGCAACCGCAGGGAGCCGTCGAGATGGACGTGGAGATCGGTCTTGGGCAGTTCGGCCACGAAGGCGGCCGAGATGGGTGAGGCAGGCAATGCGGGCTCCGGTCAGGCGCAAAGAGAGAGCATAACGCGCCGCGTGGCTCGTGGGCCGGCGAAAGCGCGATGGCGGCCTGCCAGGAGGTCAGCCTGCGGCAGGCGGGACACGCTCGCCGCGCACACGGCGCAGGAACCAGCCGGTGAGCAAGGCGAAGGCGGCGGCGCCGAGCAGCCAGCTGCCGGCTTCGCCCGCCCAGGCATGCCCCAGACCCACGGGCTTGCGGCCGAGCAGGAAGGCGGCGCCGGCCAGTGCGACACCCAGCAGCCCCTCGCCGCCGACGAAGCCGGAGCCGAGCAGCACGCCACGCTCTGTCCTGGAATCGGCGTCCGCGGTGGCCGGAGCGCGCGTCAGCAGCCAGCGCAGCAGCCCGCCGAGGAAGATCGGGGTCATGGTTGACAGCGGCAGGTAGACGCCGACGGCAAAGGGCAGCGACGGAATCCGCAGCAGTTCGGCCAGCAGGGCGATGCCGACGCCGATGGCCACCAGCCCCCAGGGCAGCGACTGGTCGATCACGCCGTCGATGACCAGCTTCATCAGGGTTGCCTGGGGCGCCGGCAGGTCCTTGCCACCGAATCCGAAGGTCTCGGCCAGCAGCATCACGGACAGGCAGACGAAGGTCACGGACGTCAGCACGCCCAGCATCTGTGCCAGTTGCTGGTGCCTCGGAGTCGCGCCGAGCAGGAAGCCGGTCTTGAGATCCTGCGACGTATCCCCCGAGATCGAGGCCGCGATCGCCA
>DATHZW010000417.1:0-11491 GCA_035458405.1 Steroidobacteraceae bacterium
TGACGTTGGCCTCGAGGTCGATGTAGGCACCGACGGCCGTGCGGTCCTCGCTAACCGCGTTGGAAGGCCGGAAACCCGGAAAGACCTGCGCGCCCGACGCCCTGGCCGGATTGTAGTTCTGCCACGAGGTCTCCTCGCCGGCGAAGATCGAGTAATTCTCCTGCCGCGCCTCGATCCCGGCGGCGATGTTCACCGGCGACGCGAAGCCGCCGATATCCGCCTCGCGCACGCCGGAGAAGTTGAACACCAGCTGGTCGTAGTCGAAGCCGCCGGCGTTGAACTGCGTCTGGCTCGAAGGCCCGATCGAGGCGTTCAGCGTGTTCTCGATGCTGAACTTCATCTTGTTGTAGCCATAGACCAGCGAGGTGTCCATGGTCCAGCTGCCCCAGTCCCAGGTGACGCCCAGGGCGCCACTGTAGTCCGTGACCGTCGGGTGAATGATGGGCAGGAAGCCGTCGGGATAGATCTCGATGACGTTGCGCGAGTCCTGCGCACGGCGATAGAAGCCCGCGGAATGGGCGTCGCGATCCTGGTAGCCCGCCCAGCCATAGAGCTGCGCGCCATTGGCGAGGTCCGCGCCGAAGTTGGCGAACAGCGTCAGCTGTGTCATCTCCGGTTCGCCGGTCCAGGCGTTCCAGCGATCGAAAGCCAGCTCGCGGGGATCGCAGTACGTCGCGGAGACCGAACAACTGCCACCCGCCAGGCTGGGGTACTGCTGGCGCACGTCATAGCCATCACGTTCGGTACGCTCCTGGTCCTTGTACTCGGCCGACAGCGTCAGGAAGCCCGCCTCGCCGATCGAGAAACCCTTCCAGCCCGAGACGGTGAAGGTCTCGCCGTCGGAGACGCTGCGCTTGAGCTCGCTCGGAGCGGTCCAGCTGGCATCGTTCGGCGGAGTACCGACGGGCACCGTGTAGCTGGAATCGCGATAACCGTAGTTCATGCTCACGTTGCCGCCGTCGCTCTTGTCCTTCAGGCGGATGTTGATCACGCCGGCGATGGCGTCGGAGCCGTACTGCGCCGAGGCGCCGTCGCGCAGGACCTCGATCGCCTGTACCGCGGCCGTCGGGATCGTGTTCAGGTCTACGGCCGCTGCGCCACGGCCGATGGTGCCGTTGACATTGACCAGCGACGAAACGTGGCGACGCTTCGAGTTCAGCAGCACCAGGGTCTGGTCGGGCGCCAGGCCGCGCAGGTTCGCGGGCCGGATGGTGTCGGTGCCGTCGGCGAGGCCCGGGCGCGGGAAGTTGAACGAGGGCAGCGCCGTGGAAAGCGCCTGGTTCAGTTCGGGCGAACCGACATTGGACAACGCCGCGGCAGTGACGACATCGACCGGAACTGCCGTGTCGGTGGCCGAGCGATCCGCGACACGGGTACCGGTCACGACGATCTGCTCCAGCTCGGCGGTTTCCTGCGCCTGGGCAGCGGGCCCTGCAAGCAACGCGAACATGCCCGATCCAAGCGCCAGACGAACCCCAAAACGCACTTTAGTCATTCATGAATCCCCTTGAACCACGTGCACAACGCGTGCACGTATTTGTCCATTACGCAACGCGGACTATACGTACGTCAAGGAGAATAACAAGATGCGTTGCGCTAGAACAACGAACGGCGCGTCTACGCGGAGTTTCCAGCGGGTTCGTAGCCCAGGTTCGGTGCCAGCCAGCGCTCGGCCTCGGCCTGGCTCACGCCCTTGCGGGCCGCGTAGTCGCGCAGCTGGTCCTCCCCCACCTGCCCGACGGCGAAGTACCGGGCCGCCGGCTGGGCGAAGTACCAGCCGCTGACCGCCGCGGTCGGGTACATGGCGTAGGACTCGGTCAGGCGGATGCCGGTGTTGCGCTCGGCATCGAGCAACGCCCAGAGCGTCGCCTTCTCGGTATGGTCCGGGCAGGCCGGATAGCCCGGCGCCGGGCGGATCCCGCGGTACTCCTCGCGCACGAGCTGCTCGCTGGAGAACCGCTCGTCGGGCGCGTAGCCCCAGTACTCCCGGCGAACCCGTTCGTGCAGCGCCTCCGCCGCAGCCTCGGCCAGCCGGTCGGCCAGCGCCTTGAGCAGGATCGCGGAGTAGTCGTCGTGAGCCGACTCGAAGCGCGCGACGTGCTCCTCGATGCCGATCCCCGCGGTGACCGCGAAGGCCCCGACGTAGTCCGGCCGGCCGCCGTCCTTCGGGGCGACGAAGTCAGCCAGGCACAGCTGGGGGTGACCCTGCGGCTTGGCCTTCTGCTGGCGCAGGTGATGCAGGCGGCAGCGAACCTCGCCGCGCGAGGCGTCGGCATAGACTTCCACGTCGTCGTCCACCGAGTTCGCGGGGAAGAACCCGACAGCCGCGCGCGCCTTGAGCCAGCGCTCGCGCAGCACCCGGTCGAGCATCTTCTGCGCGTCATCCCACAGCTGCCGCGCTGCCGGACCCTTGTGCGGGTCGTCGAGGATCGCCGGGAACGTGCCCGAAAATTCCCAGGCGTTGAAGAACGGCATCCAGTCGATGTGGCGGACGAGGTCCCTGAGCGGAATGTCCTGCAGAACCTTCACGCCCAGGAAGCGCGGCACGGGCGGCTCGTAGGCCTGCCAGTCGATGGCCGGGCGCCGCGCGCGGGCCTCGGCGAGCGACAGGCTCGGCGACTTGACCCGCCTGGCGGCGTGCTGCTCGCGCCGCCTGGCGTGCTCGGCCTTGAGTTTCTTCAGGAAATCCGCGCGCGAGGCGGGCTCGGCAAGCGCCTGGCAGACTCCCACCGAACGCGAGGCGTCCTTGACGTAGACGACGGCGTTTTCGTACTGCGGGTCGATCTTCACCGAGGTGTGCGCCGGCGAGGTCGTCGCGCCGCCGATCAGCAGCGGTACCGTGAAACCCTGCCGCTGCATCTCGCGCGCCACGTGCACCATCTCGTCCAGCGACGGGGTAATCAGCCCGGACAGCCCGACCATGTCTGCGTTCTCGCGGACCGCCGCCTCGAGGATCTTCGCCGCGGGCACCATCACACCCAGGTCGACGACCTCGAAGTTGTTGCACTGGAGTACGACGCCGACGATGTTCTTGCCGATGTCGTGCACGTCGCCCTTGACGGTCGCGAGCACCACCCGGCCGTTCGACTGCCTGGCGCCGCCCTTTTCCTCCTCGATATAGGGAATCAGGTAGGCGACGGCCTTCTTCATCACGCGCGCCGACTTCACCACCTGCGGCAGGAACATCTTGCCCTCGCCGAACAGGTCGCCGACGACGTTCATGCCGTCCATGAGCGGCCCTTCGATCACTGCCAGCGGCCGCGGCGCGGCCCGGCGCGCTTCCTCGACGTCCGCCTCGATGAACTCGTCCAGGCCCTTGATCAGGGCGTGTTCGAGGCGCTTCTCGACGGGCAGTTGCCGCCAGGCGAGGTCCTCGACCCGCCGCGTACCCGCCTCGCCCTTGAAACGACTGGCGATCTCCACCAGCCGCTCGGTGGCATCGTCGCGGCGGTTCAGGATCACGTCCTCGACCCGCTGCCGAAGCTCCGGCTCGATTTCCTCGTAGATCGCCAGCTGGCCGGCATTGACGATCGCCATGTCGAGCCCGGCGCGGATGGCGTGATAGAGGAAGACCGCGTGCATCGCCTCGCGCACCGGGTCGTTGCCGCGGAAGGAGAACGACACGTTGCTGAGCCCGCCGCTGGTCAGCGCGCCAGGGCAGCGAAGCTTGATCTGCCGCACCGCCTCGATGAAGGCGACGCCGTAGCCGTTGTGCTCCTCGATGCCGGTCGCGACCGCAAAGATGTTCGGGTCGAAGATGATGTCCTCGGGCGCGAACCCGACGCGCCCGGTCAGGATCCCGAAGGCCCGCTCACAGATGGCGACCTTGCGCTCGACCGTGTCGGCCTGGCCCTGCTCGTCGAAGGCCATCACGACGACCGCGGCCCCGTAGAGACGGACCTTGCGCGCCTGCTCCAGGAAGGGCCCCTCGCCTTCCTTCAGGGAGATCGAGTTGACCACCCCCTTGCCCTGCAGGCATTTCAGTCCCGTCTCGATCACCGACCACTTGGAGGAGTCGATCATGACCGGCACGCGCGTAATGTCCGGCTCGGCGGCCACGAGGTTGAGGAACCGGGCCATGGCCGCCTGCGAGTCCAGCATGCCCTCGTCCATGTTGACGTCGATCAGCTGGGCGCCGCTGGCGACCTGCTGGCGCGCCACGTCCAGCGCCGCCGCGTAGTCGTCGGCCTCGATCAGCTTGCGGAAGCGCGCCGAGCCGGTGACGTTGGTCCGCTCGCCGACGTTGACGAACAGCGTTTCCGGGCCGATGTTCAGCGGCTCGAGGCCGGACAGGCGGCATCGCGGCTCGATCGCCGGCGGGACCCGCGGCGCAAGCCCCTCGACGGCGCGCGCCATGGCCGCGATGTGTTCCGGCGTCGTGCCGCAGCACCCGCCCACCACGTTGACGAAGCCGCTCTCGGCCCAGTCCCTGATGAACCTTGCGGTGTCCTCGGCCTCTTCGTCGTACTCGCCGAAGGCGTTCGGCAGCCCTGCGTTCGGGTAGGCGCAGACGTAGGTATCGGCGATTTGCGACATTTCCTCGACGTAGGGCCGCAGCTGCCGGGCCCCCAGCGCGCAGTTCAGGCCTATCGTCGTCGGCCGCGCGTGCCTGACCGAGTTCCAGAAGGCCTCCGCCGTCTGGCCGGAGAGCGTCCTGCCGGACGCGTCGGTGATGGTGCCCGACACCATGACCGGCAGGTCCAGCCCGAGCTCGTCGAGCACCTCGCGCACCGCGTACAGCGCCGCCTTGGCGTTGAGCGTGTCGAAGATCGTCTCGACCATCAGCAGGTCGACACCGCCCTCGACCAGGGCGCGCGTGGCCTCGGCATAGGTCTCGCGCAGGCGATCGAAATCGATGCTGCGGTAGCCCGGGTCGTTCACATCCGGCGACATCGACGCCGTGCGGTTGGTCGGACCGAGCGTGCCGGCGACGAAGCGCGGCCGGCCGGTGCGCGCCGCGACCTCGTCCGCGGCCCGGCGCGCGAGCCGCGCCGCCTCGAGGTTGATCTCGGCGACCAGGCCCTCCAGGCCATAGTCCGCCAGCGACGGGGCGTTGGCGTTGAAGGTGTTGGTCTCGACGATGTCGGCGCCGGCGTCAAGGTACGCCGCGTGGATGCCGACGATGACGTCCGGGCGGGTCAGCGTCAGCAGGTCGTTGGCGCCCTTGAGGTCGCGCGGCCAGGCTGCGAAACGTTCGCCGCGGTAGTCCGCCTCGCCAAGGCCGTGGCGCTGGATCATCGTGCCCATCGCGCCGTCGAGCACCAGGATCCGCTCGCCGAGCAGGCGGCGGAAGGTCGTCACGCGCTCGCTGCGGTGATCCATCAGCCCGGGCCCGCGCCGGCAGCGGGGCGCAGGCCCAGCGCGTGGCAGATCGCATAGGTCAGCTCGGCGCGGTTGAGCGTGTAGAAGTGGAATTCCTCCACGCCCTCGTGCTCGAGCCGCGCCACCTGTTCCAGCGCCACGGCCGCGGCTATCAGCTTGCGGGTCTCGGCATCGTCCTCGAGGCCCTGGAAACGCTCCTCCAGCCAGCCCGGCACCGATGCCCCGCAGCGCGCGGCGAATCGCCGCAGTTGCGGAAAGCGGGTGATCGGCAGGATGCCCGGGACGATCGGCATGTCGATCCCGGCGGCGGCGCAGGCGTCGCGGAAGCGCAGGTAATGCCCGTTGTCGAAGAAGAACTGGGTGATCGCCCGCGTCGCGCCGGCATCCTGCTTGCGCTTGAGCACGTCGATGTCGAAGGCGGCGCCCGGCGCCTCCGGATGCACCTCGGGGTAGGCGGCCACCGAAATGTCGAAGTCGCCGACGCCGCGAAGCCCGGCGACGAGATCCGACGCGTAGGCGAAGCCCTGGGGATGCGGCCGGTAGCCGCCCGATCCGGCCGGCGGGTCGCCGCGCAGGGCCACGATGTGGCGGACGCCCTGGTCCCAGTAGCCCCGCGCGATGTCGAGCACCTCCTCGCGGCTGGCCCCGACGCAGGTCAGGTGCGGCGCGGCGGTCAGCGAGGTCTCGCGCTGGATCCGCGTGACGATGTTGTGGGTGCGCTCGCGGGTCGAGCCGTCGGCCCCGTAGGTGACCGAGACAAAGCGGGGGGCCAGCGGCGCGAGGCGCTGCAGCGAGTCCCACAGGGTGCGCTCCATCGCCTCGTCGGCCGGCGGGAAGAACTCGAACGAAACGCGCACCGGCGCCCGGGCGGCGCGCGACGGCGGGGTCTTCGATGCGGATTCTGGCTGGGCAGTCATCGGGACGAGTCTAATTGAGCCTTGCTGCAGTGCAAATCAAATCGCGGGCCGGCGACGCGTCAGTGCACGCCGGACGGGGCACTGGCCTGGCCGCCTGCCGCGAAGAGACGCGCCGCGTCGACGGCGTCGAAGGTATAGGCGCGGTTGCAGAACTCGCAGCGCACCTCGACGTCGCCCCGCTCGCGCACGATGTCGCGGACCTCGTCCTCGCCGATCGAGCGCAGGATGCCGGAGACCCGGTCGCGGGAGCAGGTGCACTGGAAAAAGACCGGCGCGCCCTCGAACAGGCGCAGGTCTTCCTCGTGGAACAGTCGGTGCAGCAGGGTCTCGCAGGGCAGGCGCAGGAGCTCGTCGCTGGTGAGCGTCGCGGCCAGCAGTTCTATCCGCCTCCAGGCGTCCTCCGACTCGGCCGCCGCGCGCGCGTCCTCCGCCATCGACGCGCCGGCACCGGAGGCCACGCGCTGCAGGAGCAGGCCGGCCGCCTGCTCGCCGTTCGCCGCGAGCACCAGGCGCGTCGGCAGTTGCTCCGACCGGCTGAAGTAGTCCTCGAGGCAGGCCGACAGTTGCGGCCGGTCGAGCGGCACCACGCCCTGGTAGCGCGCGCCCTGCTGCTCGTTGTCGATCGTCACCGTCAGCTGTCCGCCCCCGGTGAGGCCGGAGAGCGTGGCGTCGGCAGGCAGCTCGCCGCGAAACCGGGCCACGGCGCGAATCGCATGACGATGCGTGCATTGCGCCAGCATCAGGTGCACGGGGCCGGGACCCTGCAGTTGCAGCGACAGCAATCCCTTGAACTTGATCGTGCCGGCGGCAAGCACCGTCGCGGCCATGGCCTCGCCCAGCGCACGGGCCAGCAGCGGCGGGTAGCCGTGATGCTCGACCACCGCGCGCCAGCTTGCGTCGAGACGGACGAAATGGCCGCGGACCGGCCACCGCTCGAACAGGAAGCGGCGCAAGAGGTCGCCATCGGTCACGGTCAGTCCCCCGGGAGCAGCTTCTTGAGCAGCTCGTTGACCTGCGCAGGGTTCGCCTTGCCTGCGGTCGCCTTCATCACCTGCCCGACGAAGAACCCGAACAGCTTGTCCTTGCCGGCGCGGAAGTCCGCCAGCTGCTTCGGGCTGGCCGCCATCACCTCGGCGATCACGCTTTCGATCGCACCGCTGTCGGTGATCTGCTTGAGGCCCTTGGCCTCGATGATCTCGTCGGCGCTGCGACCCGCTTCCCACATCGCCTCGAGGACCTCCTTGGCGATCTTGCCGGATATGGTCTCGTCGACGATGCGCCGCAGCAGCCCGGAGAGGCCGGCGGCGTCGACCTTCGACTGGCCGATCTCCAGGCCGTCGCGGTTGAGGAACCCGGACAGGTCGCCCATCACCCAGTTCGCGGCGAGCTTGGCCTCGCCGCCCAGCGACGCCACCACGCTCTCGTAGTAGGCGGCGATCTCGCGGCTCGCGGTCAGCACGCCGGCGTCATAGTCGGACAGGCCGAACTCCCTCACGAAGCGGGCGGCCTTCTCGTCCGGCAGCTCGGGCAGCCCGGCGCGGATCTGCTCTATCCAGCCCTCCTCGAGGACCAGCGGCAGCAGGTCGGGATCGGGGAAGTAGCGGTAGTCGTTCGCCTCCTCCTTCGAGCGCATCGAGCGGGTCTCGTTGCGCTCGGGATCGTAGAGCCGCGTCTCCTGCACGATGGAGCCGCCGCCCTCGAGGATGTCGATCTGGCGGGCGACCTCGTAGTTGATCGCCTTCTCGACGAAACGGAAGGAGTTGACGTTCTTGATCTCGCAGCGCGTGCCGTACTCATGCTTGCCCTTGTGCCGGACCGAGACGTTGGCATCGCAACGGAACGAGCCTTCCTGCATGTTGCCGTCGCAGATCTCGAGGTAGCGGACCAGCGTATGGATCTTCTTCATGTAGGCGATCGCCTCGCGTGCCGAACGCAGGTCCGGCTCGGAGACGATCTCGAGCAGCGGCGTGCCGGCCCGGTTCAGGTCGATCCCGGAATGCGCCCCGAGCCCCTCGTGCAGCGACTTGCCGGCGTCCTCCTCGAGGTGCGCGCGCGTGATGCCGATGGTCTTGCGCTCGCCGTCGTCGAGCAGGATGTCCACCGTGCCGTCCTCCACCACCGGCAGCTCGTACTGGCTGATCTGGTAGCCCTTCGGCAGGTCCGGGTAGAAGTAGTTCTTGCGGGCGAACACCGAGCGCCGCGCGACCCGGCCGCCGACCGCGAGCCCGAACCGGGCCGCCATGCGCACGGCCTCGCCGTTCAGCACCGGCAGCATGCCCGGGTAGCCCAGGTCCACCAGGTTGGCCTGGGCATTGGGCTCGGCGCCGAAGGCGGTCGGGGATCCCGAGAAGATCTTGCTGCGGGTCGCGAGCTGGGCGTGGATCTCGAGACCGATGACGACTTCCCATTCGATGGCCATTGGCTCGCTCCTCATGCCCAGGCCGACGGCGCGCGCCGGTGCCAGTCGGTCTCGCGCTGGTAGGCGTGGGCCGCCTCCAGCAGGCGCGGTTCGGCGAAGTGCGGCCCGATGAGCTGCAGGCCGACGGGCAGTCCGTCGACCAGGCCGCAGGGCGCCGACAGGGCCGGCAGGCCGGCCAGGTTGGCGCCGATCGTATAGATGTCGTTCAGGTACATGGTGATCGGGTCGTCGACCTTGGCGCCGATGCCGAAGGCCGGCGTCGGCGTCGTCGGGCCCGCCAGGAGGTCGACTTCCGCGAAGGCCCGCTTGAAGTCCGCGTTGATCAGGTTGCGCACCTTCTGCGCCTTCAGGTAGTACGCGTCGTAGTAGCCGGCCGAGAGCACGTAGGTCCCGGTCATGATCCGGCGCTTGACCTCGGCGCCGAAGCCCTCGCCGCGCGAGCGCGTATAGAGGTCGTGCAGGTCGGTCGGGCTCTCGCAGCGATAGCCGAAGCGCACGCCGTCGAAGCGCGACAGGTTGGAGGAACACTCGGCCGGGGCGACGACGTAATAGGTCGGCACCGACAGCGGCAGGGCCGGCAGGCTCAGCTCGACGAGTTCCGCTCCCAGGGAACGGTAGACCTCCAGCGCGGCCTGCACCGCGTCGTCGGTCGCCGGATCCAGCCCCTCGCCGAAGAACTCGCGGATGACCCCGATCTTCAGGCCCTTCACCGGCCGGTCGAGCTGGGCCGAGTAGGCCGGCACCGGCGCGTCCACGCTGGTCGAGTCCCGCGGGTCGAATCCCGACATCGCTTCGAGCACCAGCGCCGCATCCTCGGCCGTCTGCGCCAGCACGCCGCCCTGGTCGAGGCTGGACGCGAAGGCGATCATTCCATAGCGTGAGACGCGTCCGTAGGTCGGCTTGACGCCCGTCAGGCCGGTCAGCGCCGCCGGCTGGCGGATCGACCCGCCCGTGTCGGTCCCGGTGGCGACCGGCGCGAGGCGCGCCGCGACCGCGGCCGCCGAGCCGCCGGACGACCCGCCCGGGACGCGTTCCTCGTCCCAGGGGTTGCGGACCGGCCCGAAAAAGCTCGTCTCGTTGGAGGAGCCCATGGCGAACTCGTCCATGTTGGTCTTGCCGAGCGTCACCATGCCGGCCGCCGCAAGCCGCTCGACGACGGTCGCGTCGTAGGGCGAGACGAAATTCGAGAGCATCCTCGACCCGCAGGTCGTCAGGACCCCGCTGGTGCAGAAGATGTCCTTGTGCGCCAGCGGCACGCCGGTGAGCAAGCCCCCCTTGCCGGCCGCGACCGCAGCGTCGGCCCGCCGGGCGTCCTCGAGCGCGCGCTCGGCGGTCACGGTGATGAAGGCGTTGAGCCTGCCGTTGCCCTGCCCGATCCGGTCGAGGAAGTGGCGGGTGACTTCCGCGCTGGAAAATTCGCCTGCGCGGATGCCGCGGCCAAGCTCGGCCGCCGTCTTGAGATGGAGGCTCACTCGATCACCTTCGGCACGATGTAGAGTCCCGCTTCCACGGCCGGCGCGTTGCGCTGGTACTCCTCGCGGTGGTCGGTTTCCGTCGGCTCGTCGGGTCGCAGGCGCTGGACCTGGTCCTCGAGCGGATGGGCCATGGGTTCGACCTCGTCGGTCTCGGCCGAGCCGAGTTGCTCGACGAACTCGATGATGCGCGAGAGGCTGCCGACATAGACCGGCAGCTCTTCCTCGGCAATCCGCAGCCGCGCAAGCTGCGCGATGTTCTCCACGTCGCGGCGTGTCAGCGTCACGTTGACTCCAAAGGCAAGGAATCGGGCGAAAAAACCCTGACTAATCATACACGTCTGCTTGTGGAAAGTCCTCACCGGCGATACACTGCCCGGTCATTCTGTCCACCCTCTTCTTGCCATCAGAGCACCATGTTCAAAAGCCTTCGGGGATATTTCTCCAGCGACGTCTCGATCGACCTGGGCACCGCCAACACGCTGATTTACGTCAGCGGCCGGGGCATCGTCCTCAACGAACCCTCCGTGGTCGCCGTCCAGGACGACCCGGGGCGCGGCACCAAGACCATCGTCGCCGTCGGGGTCGAGGCCAAGAACATGCTGGGCCGCACGCCGGGACACATCACCGCCGTCCGCCCGATGAAGGACGGCGTGATCGCCGACTTCACCTACACCGAGAAGATGCTGCAGTACTTCATCGGCAAGGTGCACGGCGACCGCTGGCTGCGGCCGAGCCCGCGGGTGCTCATCTGCGTGCCCTTCGGCTCCACCCAGGTCGAGCGCCGCGCCATCCAGGAGTCGGCGGAAGGCGCCGGCGCCCGCCGGGTCGACGTCATTCCCGAGCCCATGGCGGCAGCCGTCGGCGCGGGCCTGCCGGTGAACGAGGCGCGCGGGTCCATGGTGCTGGACATCGGCGGCGGCACCTCCGAGGTCGCCGTCATTTCCCTGAACGGCATCGTCTACGCCGAATCGGTCCGCATCGGCGGCGACCGCTTCGACGAGGCCATCATCCAGTACGTGCGCCGCAACTACGGCATCCTGATCGGCGAGGCGACGGCGGAACGCATCAAGATCGAGATCGGCTCGGCCTACCCCGGCCAGCAGGTCAGCGAGATGTCGGTCAAGGGCCGCAACCTGTCGGAAGGCGTGCCCCGCAGCTTCACACTGAATTCCAACGAGATCCTCGAGGCGCTGCAGGAACCGCTGCAGGGCATCGTGCAGGCGGTCAAGAAGGCGCTCGAACAGACCCCGCCGGAACTCGGCGCCGACGTCGCGGAACTCGGCATCGTGCTGACCGGCGGCGGCGCCCTGCTGAAGGACATCGACAAGCTGCTCATGGAAGAGACCGGCCTGCCGGTC
>DATHZW010000418.1:0-2092 GCA_035458405.1 Steroidobacteraceae bacterium
CGACCCGTCCTTGTGCAGCGTCACCGCGATCAGCTTGCAATGGCCCGCCAGGGCCTCGTCGACGCTGTTGTCGACCACCTCGTGGGCGAGGTGATTCGGATTGCGGGTGTCGCTGTACATGCCCGGGCGGCGGCGCACGGGCTCCAGTCCGGAGAGAACTTCGATGTCTGACGCGGTGTAGGTCTGGGTCATCAGTTCGGAATTGCCTGCCTGTTCGCCCCGCTGGGCACGCGCCCTGCACGCCCCTGAGGGCGCGCGCTCTGCGCGCCCCAGAGGGCGCGCGCATTCTACCAGCCCGGCGCGGCCGGGCGTGGTGTCTGGCACCGCTGGCACGGCATATGTGCATGGCGCGACCAGCCGGGCGGTGCCTGACACCTCCGGCCCACGCGACGTTGCGCAAAGCCAGGAGCGCGGCCGCCTGTCGGGGTAGTTCGCCCTCGCTCGCTCGGAAAGGCAGAAACTCGCTCGCTTCGGGGACTACCCCTCCACGGCCGCGCAGCCGCACCGGCACGCGGCAAGGGCGGGGTTCCCCCTGCAGCGACTTTCGGCTTTCGGAGCGAAAGGGGGAATGCCCCGCCCGCAGCCAGCGTGCCGGCGATGGCAGTCATCCTGCGTAGAAGGAGGTCTCAGGCACCGGCTGTCAGGTGGTGGTAGTTCCCGGTGCCAGGCACCGATCGCGTCAGTCGAGTTCGCGGGCCAGGGCCTGGATCGTCGCCGGCGGGAGGTTCGTCGAATGCGTGTAGGCGGCATGGTCGATGCCGGCCGTCACCTGCGTTCCCGACTTCACTGCCGAGCGCATCGCCGGGGTGAGCTCGAAACGCAACCAGTGCACCGAGGAGGTCTTTTCCGCGTTCTCGCGCTCGAGGTCCTCGTCGGCGATGGCGTAGACGCGGTCGAACCCCGCGACCTGCACGTAGCAGCGCCGTTCCACACCCTTCAGCCGCTCCAGCGCCAGCTTGCGCTCGTCCGCATCCGGGTACTCGATCAGGAACGTCGCCTTCCAGTTGCTGCCATCCGGGATCAGCGGGTTATAGGCGTCCAGTTCGTCCTGTATGCCTTCCGGCTCGAAGATCCGCTCGACCCGGAGCATTTCCTGGATCTGGTACTGGACGGTCAGGCGGTCCTCGAACAGCCAGGTCGTGTTCGGGCCGACCTCGACCTTGCGATGTTTCTTGTGCTCGATCACGCGGCTGCGGAAGTCGCCGCGCTGGCGGGCGTACTGCTCCAGGCTGAACAGGTCGCCGGCCTTCAGCGGGCCGCGCAGCCGGATCTCGGACTTGCTGGTCATTTCCATGTGGTTCCTCAGATTCCGTAGGCCAGGCGAATCAGGCTCAGGGGGTGCTCCGGGCCCTTGCCCTTCTCCGACAGCCCGTGCTCGATCTGGTCGCCGGCCATCGGGCAGTCGCTGGAATAGTGGTCGGGCTTGGCCGTTGCCACGCGCTGCACGACCGGCCGCCCTATCTTGACCGAGGCGTCGTGGTACTCGCGCTTCACCGCATAGGTGCCGTTATGGCCGGAGCAGCGCTCGATCGTCTCGACCGTGGTGTCCGGAACGAGCTTCAGCGCGTCCCGGGTCTTGAGGCCGATGCGCTGGACGCGCAGGTGGCAGGGTACGTGGTAGGCCACCCTGCCGAGCGGGTTCCTGAAATCGGTGCGCAGCTTGCCGGCCTTGTGCCGGAGCATCAGGTACTCGAAGGGATCGAACATCCGCGCCTGAACCTTCAGCACCTGCTCGTCGTCGGGAAACATCAACGGCAGTTCCTGCTTGAACATCAGCGCGCAGGATGGCACCGGCGCGACGATGTCCCAGCCCTCGTCCACCAGCCTGGCCAGCTGCGGGATGTTGTGGTTCTTCAGCTTTTCCACGGACTCCAGGTCGCCCAGCTCGAGCTTGGGCATGCCGCAGCACTTTTCCTCGGGCAGGGTGGTCACCGCGATGCCATTGTGGTTGAACACCGCCACCAGGTCCTCGTTCATCTGCGGCAGGTTGCGGTTGCCGTAGCAGGTCGCGAAGACGACCACCTTGCCACGGGTTTCTTCCGTCGGCACCGCCTCCAGCACCGGCTTGTCGCGGCGCGCCTCGCGCTTCTGG
>DATHZW010000419.1:0-5933 GCA_035458405.1 Steroidobacteraceae bacterium
TCGCCGGCCTCGGCGCCGGCATCGGTCGGGACGCCCAGGGGGTCGGCGACCCGTCGGAAGGCGCGCGCGATCGGGTGGGTCGAGCCGCGTTCGAGTCCGGCGGCGATCCGCAGGCATCGGCCGGCGTCCAGGGAACCGAGGGCGGTGCAGCGGCTCACCAGCGGCTCGCCCACCGTCAGCGTGCCGGTCTTGTCGAGCACGACCCGACGCACGTGGGCCAGCGTCTCGATGGTCTCGGCGCGCGTGATCAGCAGGCCGCGGCGCGCGAGCGACGAGGTGGCTGCGGTGATCGCCGTCGGCGTGGCCAGGGACAGCGCGCAGGGGCAGGTCACGACCAGCACCGCCAGCGTCGCGGCGAATGCGCGCGAAGGGTCCACCAGCATCCAGGCGCCGGCGACCACCGCGGCCGCCAGCAGCACCCCGCCGACGAACCACGACGCCCAGCGATCCGCCAGTCGCGCGATGGCGGGGCGCTCCGTCTGCGCCCGCTCCAGCAGCCTGACGATGCCCGCCATCACGGTCTCGTGGCCGACGGCGTCGATCCTGACGCGTGCCGGCCGGGAGAGGTTGACCGATCCGCAGAGAACGGCCTGATTCACCTCGCGCTTCACGGCGTGGGCTTCGCCGGTGAGCATCGACTCGTCCACCGTGGTGGCGCCGTCGACGAGGGTGCCGTCGGCCGGAAAGGTCTCGCCGACCGGGACCAGCACGATGTCGCCCGGCGCGAGGTCGACCACGGGCACGCGCTCGGTGGCGTCTCCCGTCAGCCTGATGGCGCTCGCCGGTTGCAGGCGCAGCAGCGCGTCGCTGGTGCTGCCGGCGCGGTGCCGCGCCGCCATCTCCACGAACCGGCCCAGCGACAACAGGAAGATGAACGTCGTCACCGAGTCGAAGTACACCTCGCCGTGACCGGTGAAGGCGTTGAGGGTGCTCGCGCCCCAGGCCAGCAGCAGCGCCAGCGCCACCGGCACGTCCATGCCGAGCTGGCCGGCACGGAGGCTGCGCCAGGCGCCTGCCAGGAATGGCCGCCCCGAATAGACCAGCACCGGCGTCGCGACCAGCATGCTGACCAGCCTCAGGTATTGCCTGAGCACCGGGTCCATCCCGTCGAAGGCGCCGGCGTACATCGCGACGGCGAACATCATCACCTGCATCATGCCGAGGCCGGCGAGCGCCAGCCGCTTCAATGCCTGGCGTCTTTCGCGTACCGCCACCTCGAGCGTGTCGGCGGCGCCAAGCAGGTGCGGCCGGTAGCCCAGACCGTGGATCGCGCGCAGGATCGACGACAGCGACCTCTCGCCTGCACGCCATTCGAGCCGTGCGCGGCCTGTCGCGGGATTGACGGCGATCGAGGTGACCCCGGCCAGCCGCTCCAGCCGGCGCTCCACCAGCCACCCGCACGCGGAGCAGCGCAGGCCCTCCAGCAGCAGGTTGGCGCTGGCAGCGTCGCCGCGCCGGGTGACCGTCCGCAGCTGGACCTCGGGCCGGTCGTAGGTGGCCCAGGCGTCGTCGGCCGCCGCCTCGGGGCGGGGCGCCGGCGAGTCCCGGAACCGGTAGTAGTCGGCGAGTCCCGCGTCGCGGATGAATTCCGCCGCCGCCTTGCAGCCTTCGCAGCACATCGGGCAGGGCTCGCCCGCGATCCGGACCGAAAGCTGCAGGCCCGATGGAACTGGCTCGCCGCAGTGGAAACACTGCGTTGTGGCCTGCATGACTTCAGGATACTCCAGGCACCAGCTCGATGGACGCCGCCGGATCCCGGAAGTCGCCCCTCAGCCTCCAGCTGCGATCGGCCGGCGTGATCTCGACGTACCAGCGGCCCGGAGGCAGCGCGTCCATGCTCCCCCGGTAGTGGCCGTCCGCGCCCTGCAGCGTGACCATGCGGTCGAACTCCGCGCGCGTTGCATGCGACAGCAGGACGAGCAGCGTCCCGGGCGGCGCGCCCCGCTCGAGCGTGACGGTCGCAAGCAGGCTGCCGCCGGCAGAGTCGATCACCAGCGTCGCGCGTGCCCCGGCTGCGGCAGCCGCGGCATCCCGCGCCGGGTCGGCATAGATGGCCAGGCCCTCCTTGCGGAAGTCGTCGCGTACGACGTCGTCGCTGCCGCGGACAGCCAGGAACAACGTGAACATCGCGGCGACCACCACCGTCGCCGGCAGGCCGACGACGAACCACATGAGCGGCTCGCTGTACCAGGGGCGCGCGTCCCCGCTGTGGCCTGGCTTGCTCATGGGCCGAGGAAACGGGCGACGCGCGACGCCTTCAGCCCCGGCGCGTCGGAAGAGGCCACCTCGATGGCGATCTCGTGGCTGCCGCCGGCAGTGGCGGCGGGAACCCGCACCCGGGCGGCGACCGAGTAGACCTCGCCGGGGCCGACCCTGTGTTCGGCAAGGCCGGTGTCGATCTCTATGCCCGGCAGCCCGGCCGCCGCCAGCACGTAGCGGTGGGGGGCCGTGTCCTTGTTGAGGATCCGCAGCAGGTAGACATTCTCGATGGCGCCGTCCGGCAGCTTGCGGTACAGCGCGTTGCGGTCGCGCATGACGTCGAGGCCGACCGGCGTGCGCAGGGAGATCGAGACGAAGAAACCCACGACGAGTGCCGCCAGCAGGCCGCCGTAGACGATCATCCGCGGCCGTACCATGTGCGATCCGCCGCCCTCCAGGCCCTTCTGCGAGGTGTAGCGCACCAGGCCGCGCGGATAGCTCATCTTGTCCATCACCGCGTCGCAGGCGTCGATGCAGGCCGCGCAGGCGATGCACTCGTATTGCAGCCCCTCGCGGATGTCGATGCCGGTCGGGCAGACCTGCACGCAGGCCTTGCAGTCGATGCATTCGCCCAGCCCGCGCGCCCTGTAGTCGGCCGTGCGCGCCCGGGCGCCGCGCGGTTCGCCGCGCCCCGTGTCATAGGCGATGATCAGGGTGTCGCGGTCGAACATCGCGCTCTGGAAGCGCGCATAGGGGCACATGTACTTGCACACCTGCTCGCGCATGAAGCCGGCGTTGCCCCAGGTGGCAAGGCTGTAGAACAGGACCCAGAAGGTCTCCCAGGGGCCCATCGACAGGCCGATGACCTTGGTCGCGAGCTCCTGGATCGGCGTGAAGAAGCCGACGAAGGTGAAGCCGGTCCACAGGGCGAGCAGCAGCCAGGCGACGTGCTTGGAGCCCTTGCGCAGGATCTTCTCGCCGGTCCAGGGGCCGCGATCGAGCTTCAGGCGGCGGTTGCGGTCCCCCTCGATCCGTCGCTCGATGCTCATGAAGACGTCGGTCCACACGGTCTGCGGGCAGGCGTAGCCGCACCACAACCTGCCGGCGAGTGCGGTGAAGAAGAACAGCGACAGGCCCAGGATGATCAGCAGCCAGGTCAGGTAGAAGAAATCCTGCGGCCAGAAGACCAGGCCGAACACGTAGAACTTGCGCGCCGGAAGGTCGAACAGCACCGACTGCCTGCCATCCCAGGGTATCCAGGGCAACAGGTAGTAAAGGCCCAGCAGGACCCACACGGCGAGGTTGCGCAGCCGCTGGAAGCGGCCGCCGATCTCGCGCGGGTAGATCTTCTTGTGCGCCTCGTAGAACGAGGTGGGCGCGTCCTGGGCTGCGGGGGCGTTCACGATGCTGCGGCTTCCTGCGCGTCCGCGGTCAGCGCAAGCTGCGCTTGCGCGACGGCGCCGCCGTGCGGACGAGGTAGAGGGTCAGCGCGCTCGACAGCGTGCAGATCGCCCAGAAAAAGAAGAACCCGACCGCGTAACCCGCCATCCGGTGGGTGAGCCAGCGCGGCGGCACCGCACCCTCCCCGAACAGGGAGGGGTCGAAGAACGCGAAGAAGAACATGGTTGCGACCGACGCCGCGAGAAAGGAGGGCCAGAGCGTGACCGCCATGTCCTGCGCCAGCTGGCTCCAGGCGACCCGCTGCGGCTCCTCCTCGAGGGCCTCCGGCTCGACCGGCTCCTGGTCAGTCCTCATTCGCCGCCTCGGCCGGCAGCGCTTCCCCGACCGGCGCCGTTTGCGGTGTCGGCTCGACGTACGGCGGCGCCAGGCTCAGCACATAGGCGGCCAGCAGGCGCAGCTTCGGCTCGCCGAGCAGCTCGAGCTGGGCCGGCATCTGGTTGTTCCGCCCGTTCACGATGCCGTAGCGGATTTCCGCTGCGTCGCTGCCATAGAGCCAGATGTCGTCGGTCAGGTTCGGCGCGCCCACGGCCTGCATGCCCTTGCCGTCCATGCCGTGGCAGGCGGCGCAGTACATCTGGAACTTCGGCTCGCCGGCTTCCGCCAGCGCGGCCGGCGCCTGCAGGCCCGCCAGCGTCAGGACGTAGGCGACGACTTCCTCCACGCCCCGTTCACCCAGGGCTTCGCCCCAGGGCGGCATGATGCCGTTGCGGCCATAGGAGATCGTCGCCAGCACGGTGTCCGGCGCGCCGCCGTACAGCCAGTCACCGTCGGTCAGGCTCGGGAAGCCCTTGGCACCGCGCGCGTCCGATCCGTGGCACATGGCGCAGTTGTTGGCATAGAGGTTGCGCGCGACGCGCATCGCGTCCGGGTCCTGGCCCAGCTCGTCCAGGCCCATGCCGGCGAAGCGGGCGTAGACCGGGGCAGCGGCGGCGTCCGCCGCGGCGACCTGCTCCTGCCACTGCTTTTCCTGCGACCAGCCCGCGGTGCCCCGCCAGCCGCCGAGCCCGGGATACAGCACGAGGTAGACGATTCCGAAGGCGACGGTGCCGTAGAACATCCACAGCCACCAGCGCGGCAGCGGGTTGTTGTATTCGCGCAGGTCACCGTCCCAGATGTGCCCGGTGGTCTCGGCGTCCGGCTGCTTGTCCGCGGGCGAGCGTTTCGACGTCACCCACAGCAGCCATACCGCCCCGACGACGTTGATGGCCGTCAGGATCACGATGAACAGGGTCCAGCCTGTGGTCATCTCAATTGTCCTCGTTCTTGTCCAGGTCTTCCTCGAGCGGCATGTGGGCGGCCCGGTCGAACTGCTGCTTCCGCCTTCCGCTCCAGGCCCACCAGACGACCCCGGCGAACGCCAGCAGTGCCAGCAGGGTCGCGAGGCCGCGCAGGATTCCCGGTTCCACCGGGCTCACTTCCACGTCTTCGAGGCCGTGCCGAGGCCTTGCAGGTAGAAGATCAAGGCCTGCATCTCGGTCTTGCCCGCAACCTCGTCGTGGGCGGCTGCGATCTGCTCGTCGGTGTAGGGCACGCCGACGCTGCGCAGCGCCCGCATCTTGCCGGCGGTGCCGTCGGCGTCGAGCATGTTCTCGTCGAGCCACGGGAAGCCCGGCATGTTCGATTCCGGTACGACGTCGCGCGGGTTGTTCAGGTGAATGCGGTGCCACTCGTCGGAATAACGCCCGCCCACGCGCGCCAGGTCCGGCCCCGTGCGCTTCGAGCCGAACTGGAACGGGTGGTCGTAGACGGACTCGCCCGCCAGCGAATAATGGCCATAGCGTTCGGTCTCGGCGCGCAGCGGCCGGATCATCTGCGAATGGCACACGTAGCAGCCCTCGCGGATGTAGATGTCCCGCCCTTCCACCGCCAGCGCGGAGTACGGCTCCACGCCGGGTGCCGGTTCGGTGACCTGGCCGGTGAAGTAGAGCGGCACGATCTCCGCCAGCCCGCCGAAGCTGATGGCGACCGCCGTGAGCACGCCCAGCAATCCGACGTTCTTTTCGATCCTTTCGTGATTCATGCTGCCACCCTCAGGCCGCCGCCGGCGCCATGACCGGGACGTCCCTGGTCGACGAGCCGGAGGCGACGGTCTTCCAGACGTTGTAGACCATGATGAACATGCCGGCGAGCACCAGCACGCCGCCGAGCAGGCGGACCGCGTAGTACGGATAGGTCGCGGCCAGTGATTCCACGAAGGTGTAGGTCAGGGTGCCGTCCGGGTTGGTGGCCCGCCACATCAGGCCCTGCATCACGCCGGCGATCCACATCGAGGC
>DATHZW010000420.1:0-6924 GCA_035458405.1 Steroidobacteraceae bacterium
GTAGAAGGACGCCATCGCACGTGAGTACCTGGGGACGCTGTCCGGACGAGCATCCTCGCCCCTCGGCCCCGCGCCGGGTTTTCTGTTTGCACTGTCCGTTTATGGCCGACAGCAGACTCCTGGCGCCGCGCCTGCCAGCCGGGTCGGTCGGGTCTGCTGACGGCCGAAGGCAGCCAGCGGCCGGCCGGCCGCCGGAGGTCCCGACATCCGGTCGGAGGCCTCGATCAGCGGCTGATGGCCTCGTTTCGGTAAATCCCGCTTGCAGGCCGCCCCAAGCCGGAGTAAGCGTCGATCCATAACCAGCATTTCGGATGGTACCCGGGCCATCGGTGCAAAAAAGGGGGGCGGCTGTTGCCCGTCCGTCCACGGGGACCGGGCGCGGCGGTCATGCCAGGATGGGCGACGACTCGATCGCAAGTCTGATCGAACGGCTGTCTTCAGCCGCAGCCGGGAAGGCATGGGCTGAATTCCTCGACGAGTACGCGCCGCTGATCCGCCACATCGTCCGGCGCCACGAGCACGAACCCGCCGCCGCCGACGAGTGCTTCGCCCATGTTTGCGGGGCGCTCAGCGATGACGGCTTTCTCAGGCTGCGCAGATTCCACTGCAAGGGGCCGGCGAGCTTCCGGACCTGGCTCATGGCGGTGGTCGCGAATCTGTGTCGCGACTGGCATCGCCGGCAACGCGGACGTTTCCGCCCGGTCCGCGCGGTCGCGAAGCTGCCCGAGCTGGACCAGCACGTTTACCGGCTGATGTTCGTGCACGGCGTTTCCCGTACGGAGTGCGTAGCGACACTGGCGCCGCGTTTCCCCGGCCTGACGGATTCGGTCGTGGCCGAGACCAGTGCCCGGGTGTTCGGCCTGCTGACGCCGCAGCAGCGCTGGCAGCTGGGCGCGAGACGCCACGCTCCGGTCCGGTCCGGGCTGCGTGACGGGGGCGGGGACGACGATCCGATGGGACGGGTGCCGGCGGCGGATTCGGGCCCCGAGGAGCAGGCGGAAGCCACGCAGCAGCGACAGCAGTTGCGTGACGCCCTGGCGAAGCTGACGCCGGAGCAACGCCTGCTGCTGCGGCTCCGCTTTGAGCAGGGCCTGACACTGGCCGAGGTGGCCCGCCTGACCCGCCAGCCGGATCCATTCAGGGCCAACCGGCAGGTCCAGGCGGCGCTCGAGGCGCTGGCACGACTGATGGCCGGCCCAGAGGCCGGCCCGGTCCGAAAAAAGACCTGACGTGTCCGTGTACTGCTCTGGGTGACCCGGAATGGCGTATCTCTCCTTGTTGGCGGCGCACAAATGACACCCGAACAGCTGGCGGACCGACTGGCGGACACTCCTGCAGAGCGACTCGGGCCATCGCCGTCGTGCCCCGACGAGCACGTGGTTGCCGGCTATGTCGATGGCAGGCTCGACGCCCGGGAATCCGTGCAGCTGGAACGCCATCTCGCGGACTGCGGGCACTGCCTCGAGCTGGTGGCGCTCCTGGTCGGGGAGCGGGACACAGGGCACGCGACGACGCCGATGCCTGCTGCGACGCCGGCGGATCCGGCCGCCGCATCGGCGAGGCCGGGCAGGTGGGGCAACGTGCACAAGTGGGCCGTCGCGGCGGCCCTCGTGCTGGCCGTGCCGGTCATGTTCCAGATGGGCCGTAACGTGGATCGCGGCGTCGAGGGACAGGGAAGTCCCCCTTTCACGGCGACGAGAATGGCTGTGCCGGCGGCCAGGGCACTGGAAGTGCTGTCCCCGGATCCGGGCTCGGCGGTCGATCCTTCCCGGCTGGCGTTCAGCTGGACGGAGATTCCCGGAACCCCGTACTACGACCTGCGCATCGTCACGGACGAGGGCGACGTGGTGGTCGAGCAGCGCGTCAAGACCGCCAGCTGGAAACCGCCCGCGTCGCTCGACCTGAAGCAAGGAGCCGAGTACTTCTTCCTCGTCGAGGCCTACCCGTCCGGCGACAAGGCGCTCAGTTCCCGCCACGTGCCTTTCCGCATACCGGAGGCAGGACGCCGTGGCCAGGAGTAGCGCAAGCCTGCTCCGGGTGCTGGCGCTCGGCGGGCTGCTGGCGTTCGCCGCGGCGGCGGCTACGGAACCGCTCGATCCGCGTATCGCGTCGGCCGAACAGGTATATCGCGAGCAGGGAGCCGAGCAGGCGCTGCCGATGTTCGAGCGGCTGGTCGAAGAGTTCGAGACCGCTGCGCGCCGGCAGGACCTCGCGGCGGCCCTGCACTACGTCGGGGAGTGTCACTGGCGGCTGGGCAACCTTGTGGAGGCGCGCCGCCGGCTCGACCGTGCGCTCGCGCTGGAGCACGCGGCTGGCGACCGGCTCGCGGCGGGCAGGACGCTCAACGTGCGCGGGCTGCTGTCCTGGGACGAAGGCAACTATGAACGCGCCGTGGCCGACTTCCGGCTGGCCGGCGAGTATGCGCAGGCTGCGGGCGACCGGAAGCTGGAGGGCGCCAGCCTCAACAACCTGAGCCTCGTGTACGACGAGCAGGGCGATTACGACGTGTCGCTCGAGCAGTACCGTCGCGTGCTGGAGCTATACCGCGGCGCGAGCTTCCCGCGCGGCGTGGGCGACACGCTCGGCAACATCGGCGGCGTGAATCTCCTGCTCGGACGGTTCAGGGAGGCGCTCGGTTACTACCGGCAGGCGCTCGAGATCAGCGAACAGCTGCGGTCCACCACGTCGATGAGCCAGGACCACGGCAACATCGCGCTCTGCCTGCTCGGCATGGGAGAAATTGACGAGGCGCTAGGGCACCTCGACCAGGCGGCCGGGCTGGCGCAGAAGGCCGGCATGCGACAGGACCAGGCCTACTGGCTGCGAGTCAAGGCCGAAGCGTTCGTGCAGAAGGGGGACTACGACCTCGCGCTGCAGAGCCACCGCGGCGCCCTGGCCCTGTACGAGCAGGTCGGTGCCCGCGCCGAGCTGGCCGAGGCGCTGGGTGCGGTCGGCCGGCTGTACCTGCTGCTTGGCGACTCGGCATCGGCCGAACGCGAGTTCCGGCGCTCCCTCGACCTGTCGAAGTCGATCGGCCTGGACCGTGGCGTCAGCTCCAGCCTCATCTCGCTGGGCGACCTCGAGTTTCGCCGGAGGCAGACCGAGGCGGCCGAGGACGCCTACGAGCAGGCGAGGCAGCGCTCCGCCGAGGCCGGTGTCCGGCACACGCTGGCGGTGAGCCTGCTGCGCCTGGCCCGGGTCCACAGGGCGACGAACGAGCTCGCGCAGGCGCAGACGAAGACGGATCGCGCGCTGGCCATCGCCCGCGAGATCGGCGCGCGCGGCCTGGAAGGCGAAGCGTTGTACTCGCTGGCGGAACTGGCGCGGCTGCAACGACGCGCAGACGAGGCGATCCGGCTGTACGGCGAGGCAGAACGCGCGATGCCGGACGTCGGCGATCCGGACCTGCTGTGGCAGGTGCAGTTCGGGCGGGCCCGCGCGCAGAAAGCGGCCGGCGAGGTCCAGGCCGCCATGAAGTCGCTCGAGATGGCGATCGCCACCATCGAGGCCGTGCGCAACCGGCTGCAGGAACCGCGCTTCCGCTCCGGCTACCTCGAGGACAAGACCGAGGTGTACCTGGAGCTGATGCAGCTGCAGCTGGAGCAAGGGTCGATATCGGACGCGTTCTCGACTGCCGAGCGGCTGCGGGCCCGCAACTTCGTCGAGCAGCTCGGCGGGCGCGCGTCGGTCCCGCTCTCGGCCGCTGATCGCCGCATGGAGGCGGAGCTTCGCGAGCGCGTGTGGCAGCTGAACCAGGCGGCGACCGAGACGGACGCCGACGGCACCCGGGCTTACCCGGAGCGCGCGACTGACCGGTTCCGGCGGGAGCTGCACGCCGCGGAAAGCGAGTACGCGACCTTCCTGGACGACCGGTCGCGCGTCCGCGGTTCGAGCGATGTCGCCCCGTCCGCAGCGAGTGTCCAGGGTCGCCTGGACGATGACGAGGCACTGCTCGAGTACGTCGTCGGAACTGAACGCGGGTTCGTGTTCGTGCTTACGCGACGCGACGTGGCGGTCAAGTCCATACCGTTGCGTGAGGCCGAGCTGGCCGCGCGCGTGGCCTTGCTGCGCGACCTGGTCGGGCGGCCGGACGACGGCCGCTGGATCAAGCCGGCGGCGCGGCTGTCGGCCGACCTGATCGCGCCGATCGAATCCGCCGGTTGGCTGCACGGAGTGAACCGCCTGCAGGTGGTGCCGCACGGCGTACTGACCTACCTGCCATTTGCGCTGCTTCCGCGACAGGCCGGCGGAGACGGGGCGCTGCTCATTGATCGCTACACCGTGACTTACCTGCCAGCGGCTTCCGCGTTGCTGCGCAAGCCTGCCGGGCGGCACGCTGCCTCGACGTTGCTGGCCGTCGCGCCGTCGCGGGGTGGGCTGCGTTACGCGCCCGAGGAGGCCAGGGCCGTTGACGCACTGTTCAGGCCGGCCTCGCGGGTGCTGCTGGGTCTCGAGGCCACGGAGGGTCGGTTCAAGCAGCTCGCCGGCGGCTTCCGCATGCTTCACCTGGCGACGCACAGTCACTTCAACGCCGCCAATCCGCTGTTGTCGGGCCTTGAACTGGAGCCGGACGGCGATGACGACGGCATGCTGCGGGTGCACGAGATCCTTGACCTGAAGCTGGGCGCGGACCTGGTGACGCTGAGCGCCTGCGACACGGCGCTCGGCGCAGGCTACTTCGCCTCGCTGCCGCGGGGCGACGGGTTCGTCGGGCTCAACCGCGCCTTCCTGGCGGCGGGCAGCGCCGCCGTCATGGCGACGCTGTGGCAGGTGGACGACCGCGCCTCGGTGTCGCTGATGAAACGGTTCTATCGAGGACTGGATGTCCCGCGAGGCCGGGGCGATGCCGCAACCGCCCTGGCCGTCGCGCAGCGCGAGTACCGGCGTTCGCGGGAACTCGGGCATCCGTATTACTGGGCGGCCTATGTCGTCGTCGGGCAGGTCCGGCACGACCTGCAAGTGGCAGGGAGACCTGCGGGGAGAAGGTCATGAACGCATGGAAGAAGCTCATCATCACCTGCCTGTCGCTGGTCGCGCTGGGGGTCGCGCCAGCCGGCGCCGCGCCCCCGAGGGTCACGGTCAAAGCCGCCACGCCGTCGTCGGCGTACCAGGGCGAAAGCCTGGACGTGGTGGTCAGCGGCAGCGGTTTCGACGCTTCTGCCAAGGTCCAGTTCTTCGTGTCGGGGACCACGAATCCCGGCGGCATCACTGTTACGTCCGTGAGGTACGCCAACTCCGGCGAGCTCGTCACGACGCTCGTGGTGTCTTCCGAAGCCGACCTGGCCAACTTCGACATCGTGGTGACGCTGGACAGCGGACGCAAGGGCAAGGGCACGACGCTATTCAAGGTCATGGCCAAGCCGAACAATGGACCGGGCAGTCCGTCGACCCGGACCTATCCGGAAGGCAGGTATTGGCACAAGTTTGCATCCAACGGCGAGACGACGACGGGGGCCAGCAGGCTGTACATGATCGGTGGCCAGAAGGATGGCACGGTCGTGTTGGAGGGCCTTTGGGCGTACACGCAGGCAGGGTCGACGGGCGCGGGATGGACGCTGGTCCCTCCCGGCACGACGTCACCAGGTAGCGTCTTTCACAACGGCTGGTCCTGCGGCGGCGGGCACTGCGTGCTGGTCAACGGCTACGCAGGGTTAAGCGTTTCGAAGGACACCTGGGTTTTCAGAGAGGCCACACAGACCTGGTCGAAGGTCAATTGCGTGGACCGCCAGCGACGCGGCGGGGTCCTCTGTCCGTCCGAGCGCCGAAACCCCGTGATGGCCTACGACCCGGTGGGCCGTGTCCATGTCCTGGTCGGGGGGGAAGGTCAGTCGGTATATAATTTGAACGACATGTACCTGTTCGATCCGGTGGCCGTGACCTGGACACCGGTGCAGGACAGCGCGATGCCAAGCGGCCGGTTTGCGGCAGCGGCAGCATTCGTTCCGGGCGCCGGAATGTTCATGCACGGCGGCTGGGCCTGGACCGACGGTGACGCGACCAGGAACGACGCGTACCTGTGGGATGGCACGAACTGGGCGCCGGTCACCTCCGTCATGGCAAACGACCCGCAAGCGGTCGCCCCGTTCCTGGCGATGCACTCCATGGCCTGGGACGAAAGCAGGGGCAGCCTGATCGTGACGAGCGGCGTGAAGACTTCAGGCCACTCCCCGAATGGCACGACCTGGTACGTGGAACTGACGAGGCCGAATGGCCAGTGGCTGGCCACGTGGACACCAGCCCTCGTCGGTTGCCAGTCCGCAGCCGGATCCAGTGATGCCGTGGTCCACCCGGAGGCTCAAATGGCCTTCGACGCCGCAGAGGGCGTGCAGGTCTTCTTCGGGGGTATCAGTGAGCAGGGATGTTGTCAGACCTACGACAACACGGTCGAGTGCCGGTGACGGATTGTCGCCAGGCATCACATTGCAAGGAACGCACGATGAACGGTGAACTGATTCTCCCGAAATAGATTGAGGCCGCAGCCCCTGGCGGACCGGGCTGCTATTCACCTTCAGGCCCCGGCGTGACGCCGGGGCTTCTTGTTCTCGCCGGTGTCCGCTGCGCTGCGTGCCGCGCGCCGCAAGTTCGCCTATCGCGGATGCAGCGTGGCGCCTGCGGCGCTATGGTCAATGCCAGGTCAGAAGGCTCCATTTGAGGAGGTCTTTCAGTCGGGGGCGAGATGGGACGGTGCGCCTCGTTGGCGCTGCAAGCCATGGCGGTACTGGCGTGCACGCTGCAGGTCAGCGATACCACGCTGGCCGAGGCGGCGGAGTCCGGTTGTCGACCAGAGGAACAGGCCGTCCTTGCAGCTTGCCAGCAGTGCACGGCGTTCTACGTGAAGGGCGGCCTGGAGGATAGGGCGGACACCCTCCAGGCGCACGCTGCCCGGCTGCGCGACGCGTGTGACACGGACGAGAGCGCGTTCAT
>DATHZW010000421.1:0-2614 GCA_035458405.1 Steroidobacteraceae bacterium
GGACCTCGAGCACGCCTCTGCTGCTGCCGGCTTTGCCGGTCCGCACATCCCATCCAAACCCCGGATCGAAGAAGCCCGCGTAATGGACCCTGAACTCGCCGGCGCGCGTGTCGTAGGGCATCATCTCCGCCGCGTACTCCGGGGGCACGGCGATCGCCTCTCGCGTCATCAGGATGTAGAACTCGTCAGGATCAAGAATGAGCGACGATGTCTTGTGGAACCTGATCGGCTCCCAGAACTCGAGCGGATCGTAGTCGAGCCTGTCCAGATCGATGCGCCTCGTGTGCTTCCTTGCCCGGTACCCGAGCAACTCATTGTCCGCGGCGGACCCCCGCAGATCCACGGTGAAAGGCAGTACGCCCGTCTTGAACGACCTTGTCTTTCGCTCCGGGTCTCGCACATCGACGATCTTGCCTTCCTCCAGCAGCTGATTCCAGTCCGACGCGGTGATGGGTTTGGGCTCCTCGCCTCGGGTGCGCCGGAACCTGAGCTGATTGAGCCGCGTTCCCGTCTTGACCACCACGCTGAAGCTTCGCGGCGCGACTTCTATGTAGAGCTCCCCCTTGAATCCCTCGCCGACCTGGTCGAATGCCGCGGCCCCATCGGCGATGAGGCGCGTCAGGATGTCTAGCCGACCCGTCGAGCTCTTTGGATTGGCAAACGCCGCGACCTCGCTTCGTAATTGGATCGCTTCCTGGAGAGGGACGACGTAGATCCTGCCCTTTTCGAGCACCGCGCCGTTGCGCAAGTCGATGCGGAAGTCGCGGAAGCGCCCGTCAAGCTGCTTCATCTTGTCCAGAACCCTGACGCCCTGGCCCGGGAGAAAGCTGGCGTCTATGGGGTAAGCATAATCGCCGAGCCGCAGATCGATGCTTGCCGGTTGCAGCTGGTCAGGTTCAATGGGCCGCATGAGGGGCTTGATCTCGCCGCTGCCCAGCATTTCTCTTATCTTCTGGATGGGCAGGATCCCGGTGTAATCGCCCATCCGGGTCGTGGCCACGGAGGCCGCAGCCGAACTCGCATTGCCGCTCGAGCCCGCCCCACTCACCGGAGTCACCTTTTTCACGCGGTCGCGATGGGCGTCGTCTAACCGCGAAGCTCGACGTCCTGCAGCAAAGGCTCGGATTGCACCGCGACCTCGTTCTCGATCAGCAGCCCGCACCCCGGGCAGCAGAACTGCCGGAACTGCGGCGTCGGGTCGATGAAGCGCGCCGGATCGCCGACGATTGGGTTGCTGGCCTGGATCGGGCGGTCGAGCCGCACGCAGCGCATCTTGTAGTTGTCCCGCACCGGCCCGAGATCGGTGGCGCACTTTGCGCAGCACCAGTGCCCGCCCCGCACCGCCAGGTTTTCGGTCGCCTGCAGCGTCACCGCGGCGTTCAATTTCTTGCCCGAGGCCGTGCCGCCGATGCGCGCCAGCCGCCGCGCCTCGCGCTCGGCGAGCGTCGCGCCGGCGTCGCCCGCGACCACCCCGTAGATCGACTTCGCCGCCTCGACCGACACGTCGCCATTCTCGACATCGGCCTCGACTTTCTTCGCGTCGCGCTCCAGCGGGTCGCCGTATCCGCCGGCCGCCGACCACAGCACGGCGTAGGCATCGGCCGGGTTCTGCACGAAGTTCTCCTGGCGCAGCTGCAACGTCTCCGGTTTTCCGGAGAGCTCGTCGATGTCTCCCACCAGCGCCGAGCGCTTCATGCGCTCCAGCGCGTCCGAGTCGCGCACCAAACGGTAGCGGTTCACCGCCCCCGGGTAGCCGCCCATCATGCCGGTCGACGTCGGGATCGCATTTCCCGACGACAGGGTGTCCTGCACGATGACGTCGGTGCCGTGCGGAATGAAGCAGGACTCCGCCGACAGGCCGCCGCGGAACTTGCCCGCCCCGCCGGAATCGACGATTTCCTTGCGGTACAGGAACAGCACCGGGACGCTCTGCTCGGTGTGCTCGACGTTGGGCAGCTTGCAGATGGGCGTTCGCGCCTGGCCGCCGGTGGAGATGCCGACGGCGTGGGAGAACGCGCCGATCGCGCCGCCGATCGGGTCCACCAGGATGTAGCCGTAGCGCTCGCCCCACTGGTCGATGCCGCGGAAGATGGTCGCCGGCCACTGGCTGGTGCCGCCGATGCACATGATGTCGCGGCGCATCTCCTTGTCCGGGTACAGCATCTTCGAGAGCACGTTGTAGGCCGGGTACAGCGAGATCTCCATGCACTGCACCGGCGCGGTGGAGACCGAGGCCGGGAAGTCGGCGCAGTTGAGCGTCCCCGGCGTGGGGTTGAAGTCCACGTGGCGCAGCGCGCCGCCCACGGCGTAGTACTGGTCCCAGCACAGCAGTTCATTCAGCGCCACCATGATCGCGCCGCGCCAGCCCGAATAGGTGGCGTTGATCGCGCCGGCCTGCGCATCGGTGTCCTCGTTCTCGAAGGTGAGCTTGTTGCCTTCCTTGCGCAGGCTCAGCATCACGCGGTGCACGCCGCGATCGCCCGGGCGGCAGCACTCGACGTAGGTGCGGTCGCGCCACACGCCGTCGGGCAGCCTGGCCAGCTTCTTCAGGAACGCGCGCTCGCCGTCATCGATGATCTTCTTCATCACGCCCTTCACCGTGTCGGCGCCGTAG